>CAMPKP010000001.1 GCA_946887295.1 uncultured Gemmatimonadota bacterium
ACGACAATAGCGGTTTGTACCGGCCTAGCGCGTCAGGCGGGTTTCGGCTCCGAGCGGCTCAGCGCGCCGTGCAGGTAGAGGCAGAACAGCGCCGCCAACGCAACTCCGTTGAGGGACGAGAGCACCAGCGCGAGCGTCTCCCGAGCCTGCAGGGCATCGAGCACGGCGAAACTGGTGAAATAGTTGCTGGCGAGGAGCGCGTAGAGTCCCAGCGCGGGCCAGGCGTGACGCGGCACCTCGCCACTTCCCGGCCGCAGTGACCAGACCAGGGCGACGCAGGGCCAGGTGAGCAGCAGCAGGTCGTAGCCGATGTGAAAGACAGCCAGGAGCACGGCGCTGCAGATCAGCCCCACCGAGGTGGGGTCCAGCTCGGGTCGCGCAAGCGCCCAGCGTCGCGGCCGCAGCGCGAACGCGGTCAACCCCAGCACCACCGTGGCGATCAGCACCGGCGCCAGTCTCCCGAGAGGCCCCACCCACCGCGTGAGCAGTGCCACGGCGTCGATGCGGAACACGCTGAATTGACTTCGCACGATCGCCACCTGGTGAAGGCGCCCGCCGGGAGAGAAATAGGTGTGCAGAAAGGGAGCGAGACCGCCCGCCCGCCTCGCCAGGATCGCGAGCGGAGGCAGGTTGGCCAGGGTCGTGAGACCGGCCGCGGTCGCGAGCGCGCGGTAATACCCCGCCGCGAGCATGAGTAGGGCGAGCGGGACCCCGAAGGTGGGTTTGAGCAAGGTCACCGCCAGGGCGGCACCAGCGGCGGTGGCGAAGCGGCGCGGCAGCGCGATCGCGGCATATGCCGCCAGCGCCACCGGCAGCGTCATCTGACCCTGGAGAAGATTCCATTGACCGGGCCGGCTCAGGAGAATCAGCCCCCAGACCGTGAGCAGCCGGGGAGTGGTGAACGCGGCACCCGCCAGTCTCAGACTGGCCAGCGCGAGCAGGCCGCTCAGCAGGAACGTGATCGCGAACTCGACTTCCATCGCCGTCTCGAGGGGCAGTGACGCGATCGGACGATTCACCAGCAGCGTCGCCGGCGGATAGAGCCCGAACGCCTCGGGCGCCGGGTGCCGCGCGAGGTAGCCTGCGGAGTCGTACGGGTTGTAGCCTGCGGCGAAATCCTGGGCGGGGTAGTACGCCGTGGTCTTGAAGTCGCTCATGACCCAATCGCGCGCGCTCAACTGCAGCCCGCCGATCGACTCCAGCGTGGTGACTCGCAGGACCGCGAGGAGCAGGGCGGTGAAGAGCAGGGCCGCGGCGGCCACGGTCGTCGGGGTACCGCCGACGAGGAGGCGAAGTGAGGTGAGCCACTGCCGTGCTTCGGGCATCGGACGGCTCCGGATACTTCGTGTCGGCTCTGGGCCCGCGGCGTAGGTGCCAGCTACCCTGGAGGTGGGATAGCCACTCGCAGCTCGGCGCAGGGCGCGGGCTGCGGGAAGCGCAGCTCCTGCCGTGACGGCAGCAAGTGCCACGCCGTGCGGCGGGTTCCGCGGCGACCCCCGACGAGAAGCCCGCCACCCCACGAGGGATGGCGGGCCGAAGTCCTTCGGATGGAGCGGACCGGGATCGAACCGGTGACCCCCTGCTTGCAAAGCAGGTGCTCTCCCAGCTGAGCTACCGCCCCGAAGTTCCTGCGACGCCTCCACTTAGGACCGGCTTTACGGCCCTCGTGCGGCCGCCGCCCGGGCGAGCGGCGCCGGAAGCCACTCCACGGAATCCACAGCTACACGCTCCCGAGGCACACAACTATAGCCATCCGGCCAGGCACCTGGTAGCGGCGCCGGAGCGTCACTGTTGCCTCCGAGCCACTGCCGGGGCGGCTCGGAGGCGTTCGCAGGGCCGAGCTGAGCCGAGCACCCTGGTTCCGGCACGGCGGTCCTGCGAGGGCCGCCACCACCCTTGGATCAGTTGTCCACATCACAGATTTTACCGAAGCTCCACGATGGCATGAAGCGTGGCACGACCCGCCGGTCGTCCACGCTGGCAACACACCTCGAAGAAGGCCGACCGTATGAGGATCACAGGCATGATCGTGCTGTGTATCGCCCTGGTGCTCGCCGCGGGTGCGTCCGTGGCCTATTGTGTCCGCCCGCCGAGCTCGCTTCGCGCCGCGCACGCCGGGCCGTCGGCTCAGAGGTCGTACAGTCCGCCGTACCGCTCGCGCAGCGCCTCCACCAGCGGCCGGTGGTCCGGCGGTCGGCCGGTGACCACCTCGAGCAGACGCGTCGAGGGGTAGCGGCCTCCCTGGCGGTAGATCCGCTCGCCCAGCCACCGGACCAGCTCGCGGAACTCTCCCCGCGCGAAGCTCTCCTCCAGATCGCCCAGCTCACGGCTCGCCCGGGCGAACAGCTGCGCGGCGAAGACGTCGCCCAGCGTGTAGGTGGGGAAGTACCCGATGAGCCCCTCCGCCCAGTGGCCATCCTGCAGGCAGCCCTCGGCGTCGTTCGCGGGCGTGACACCGAGATAGCGGCCGTACGCGTCGTTCCAGGCGCCGGGCAGATCGGCTGCGTCGAGATCGCCCGACAGCAGGGCCCGCTCGAGCTCGAACCGGATCATCACGTGGACGTTGTAGGTGACCTCGTCGGCATTCACCCTGATCAGCGACGGCGTGACCCGGTTCAGCGCGAAGTGGAACTCGTCGACGTCGGTGTCACCCAGCGCCTCGGGGAACCGCTCGCTCGCCTCCGGAAGGAAATACCTCCAGAAGCCCCGGCTCCGCCCCACCCGGTTCTCCCAGAGCCGCGCCTGCGCCTCGTCCATCCCCAGGGATGCCGCCTCGCCCATCGGCGTTCCGTAGTATCGGTGATCGAGTCCCTGCTCGTACAGCCCGTGCCCGACCTCGTGGAGCACGGTGAGCACGCCCCCCGGGAAATCGCGGAGATCGAAGCGCAGCCCGATGCGGCAGTCGCCGGGGCCCAGGCTGGTGCAGCAGGGATGGACGCCGAGATCCAGTCGGCCGCGGCGGAAGTTGAACCCGACCTCCCGGGCGACCCGCTCCCCGAATCGCCGCTGCCCCTCGACCGGCACGGGGCGCCGCAGCATGGCGACGGCCGGCCGCGGCCCCGCACCCGCGATCCGAGCGGCGAGCGGCACCAGCTCCCGGCGCAGCGCGTCGAACAGCCGGCCCACGATCTCACTCGTGATGCCGGGCTCGTACTGCTCGAGCAGCGCGTCGTACGGCTCGCGCGCGTACCCCACGCACCGGGCCTCGGCGCGCTTGAGCTCCACGATGCGCTCGAGATGCGGCCTGAAGCGCCCGAAATCCGACTGGCTCCGCGCCACGGCCCAGGCACGCTGCGCCACCGCGGTGGTGCGGGCGAGATCCTGGACCAGCTTGCGGGGAAGCCGAACGTAGCGGTCGAAGTCGCGCCGAAGCTCGCGGACGTTGACGGCGGCGGGCGAGTCCGGCTCCTCCAGGAGCGAGGACCCCTCGAGCTGATCCAGCAGCTCGCCGATCCGGGGATCGGTGCCGCGCTCGTGAAGCAGCCCCGCCACCAGCGCCAGCTGCTCGCTCCGGCCCTCGACCGCTCCGGCCGGCATCTGGGTCTCCTCGTCCCACTCGAGCAGCGCCTCGATGGACGCGAGCGTCGCCTCTTCGCGCACCCGCTGGATCAGCTCCTCGTACGCTTCCTCGGGCCGCATGCCGTCTCAGCCTTCACCCGCCGGCGCGGCTCCCACCCAATCCCTGGGCTCCAGCATCGCCAGCAGCTCCGCCTCGAACGAGCCGGGCTCGTAGCGTGGCGCGTATTCCCATGCAGCCAGCGGCGGCAGGCTCATCAGGACGCTCTCGATGCGGGCATGGGTCTGGAGGCCGAAGAGCGTGCCTCGATCGTGCACCAGATTGAACTCGACGTAACGTCCCCGCCGCGCGAGCTGGAAGCGCCGCTCGCGCTCTCCGTACGGCTCGTCCCTCCGGCGCTCGACTATCGGACCGTAGGCCGCCGGCAGCGACCGCCCGACATCCACCACGTACTCCGACAGCCGCCCGGCATCGAGGCCGCTGTCCCCGTCGCGCAGATGGTCGAAGAAGATCCCGCCGACACCGCGCCGCTCCTCCCCCCGGTGCAGGTTCACGAAATAATTGTCGCACCACACCTTGAACCGCGGATAGAAGGAGGCGTGATGGCGGTCGGAGAGCCCCTTCAGCGTGCGGTGAAAGTGGACCGCGTCCTCGGGGTGGGGATAGGTGGGCGTGAGATCCGTGCCGCCCCCGAACCAGGCGTCGAGGACCGCGCCGTCGGGCCCGGCTATCTCGAAGTAGCGCACGTTGAGGTGAACGGTGGGCACTCTGGGATTTCTGGGATGGGCCACGATGCTCAGCCCCGCGACGAAGAACGACGCCTCCACCTCGCCGCCGATTCGGGCACCGAGACGCTGCCCCATTTGCGGCGGCAGCACCCCTTCCACCACGGACCGGTTCACCCCGCACTTCTCGAAGACCCCGCCTTCGACCATGACCCGGGACACTCCGCCGCCGCCGCCCCGGCGCTCCCAGGCGTCCTCACGGAACGAGCCGCCGCCGTCGGCCGCGGCGAAGAATCGCGTCGCCTCATCGTGCAGCGACTCGATGGTCGAGGCCATCCCGGCCCGGGTCGGCGCGCTCATCGCGGGCGCCACTCCTTCACTGCGTCCACGAACGCCTTCGCGTGCGCCACCGGCACGTCGGGCAGGATGCCGTGGCCGAGATTCGCCACGTGCCCCACGCCGCCGAAGGCGTCCAGCATGGCGTGGGTGCGGTCGCGGATCACTCCGGGCTCGGCGTAGAGCCAGGTGGGATCGAGATTGCCCTGAAGGGCGACGGGTCGGCCCGCGAGCCTCCGGCGTGCCTCGGCCGCATCGGTCTGCCAGTCCACGCCGACGACGTCCGCTCCGGTCACCTGCACGATCTCCTCGAGGGCCCACCCCGCGCCCGGCGCGAAGGCGATGACCGGCGCTCCGGCCCCGCGGACCAATCGCACGGTCTCCGCGAGGTACGGCAGGGCGAACTCCCGGAAGTCGCGCGGCCCCAGCGCGGCGGCCCAGGAGTCGAAGAGCTGCACCGCCTGTGCGCCGGCCTCGACCTGAGCCACGAGGAAGCGTCCGACGACCGCGGCCAGGCGCTCCAGCAGCGCGTGCGCCGAGCGCGGGTGTTCCACCAGGAATCGCTTCGCCAGGCTGAAGGTCTTGGAGCCCGATCCCTCCACCATGTAGCTCATCAGGGTCCACGGCGCGCCGGCGAATCCGATCAGGGGCACTCGCCCCGCCAGACTGGTCCGCGCGAGGCGCACCGCGTCGAGGACGTAGCCCAGATCCCGCCGGGGGCTCACCTCCCGAAGGCGGTCGAGATCCGCGGGTGTCCGGAGCGGATCGTGCAACCGGGGCCCCGTGCCCTCCTCCACCGTGAGCCTCATGCCCATGGCCTGCGGCACCACCAGGATGTCGCTGAAGATGATCGCGGCGTCCACCCCGATCAGGTCCACCGGCTGGAGCGTCACCTCGACGGCCAGCTCCGGCGTTCTCACCATGGTCAGGAAATCGGCGCGAGCGCGCACCGCGCGATACTGGGGCAGGTAGCGTCCCGCCTGGCGCATCATCCAGACCGGCGGGCGCTCCACCGGCTCCCGGCGGCAGGCCCGGAGAAAGAGATCGCTCATCGAGAAGGCGTCTCGGCCAGGAGGGAGCGCACGCCCGCCAGCAGGGCGTCCACGTCCGGCCGCGCGGCCACCGCCGCGGGCGGCCAGCCGGACGCCCGGGCCGCGGCTGCCGTCGTCGGCCCGACGGCGAGCATCGGCGGCCGGACGCCCGAGCGGAGGACCCGCGCCAGGAGATCGGCCACACTGGGACTCGCCACGATCAGGATCGCCGCGCGCTCGGCCGCGGCCCGGGCCGAGGCCTCGTCCGCGAGCACCGAGCGGTAGCAGACGACCTCGTCCACCTCGATGCCCTCGTGCCGCAGCCGGGTGGGAAGCTCGTCCCGACGGATCTCGCCGCAGGGAAAGAGCACCGGTCCGGCGACGCCGGCGTCGAGCATCGCGGCCGCCAGCGCGGCGGCGGCGCCCACGCGGCCGGTCTCCTCCTCGGGGGCGCCACGCACCTCCACCGGAAGGGAGGCCAGCGCCATCGCGGTGCCGGGCCCGCCGCTCCACACCGGAGGCAGCGCCGTCCGCTCACCCGCTGCGGCGCCATAGCGCTCGACGAAGACCGCAGCGGCCCGTGGGGAGGTGAAAGCCAGCGCGTCGTATCGGGAGAGGTCGGCGAGGGCGAGGTCCATCGGCGCCCAATCCAGCGGCGGCGCGAATGTCAGCAACGGACGCTCCTCCACCAGCAGCGGGAGGTCCCGCAATCGGTCCGCCAACCCGGGGAAGGCACCCGGTGAGACCGTGAGCACGACCGGACCCGCCATCACGGCTCGGATACGACGGGCACGACCCCCGCACGCACTTCCGCGAGAATCGCCGCCGCGCCCTCGCCGAGCAGGCGCTCGGCCAGCGCGGTGCCCAGCACCTCCGCCTCCGCGGGAGTCCGGGCCGAGCCGCTCTCCACTCCTTCCGCGATTCGCTCGCCATCCAGGGAGATCACCCTGCCGTGCAGCCGCAGTGTGGTCTCGCGTCCGCCGGACTCGAGCGTCGCGTGCGCGGCCACCGGGACCTGGCATCCCCCTTCGAGCCGTCGGAGAAAGGCGCGCTCCGCGCCCACCGCCACCGCCGTCGGCTCGTGGTTCACCGCGCCCCTCGTGATCTCGATCGCCGCCACGTCCCCGGTCCTCGCCGTCACGGCGAGGGCACCCTGCCCCGGCGCCGGCAGCATCACCGCGGAAGGCAGCCGCTCGCCGATCCGATGGCCGAGGCCCAGACGGGTCAGCCCCGCGGTCGCGAGCAGGATGGCGGACCATTCCAGGTTGGCATCCAGCCGGGCGAGGCGGGTGTCCACGTTACCACGGACGTCCTGAACCCGGAGATCGGGCCTGGCGTGGAGCAGCTGGGCCCTTCGGCGAAGGCTGCTGGTCGCGATGGCGGCGCTCCGCGGGATGTCGCTCCATCGCAGCGGCCCGCGGCCCACCAGCGCATCGCTCGCATCTTCCCGCACGCCGATTGCAGCGATCGTGATGCCGGAGGGCAGCTGCGTCGGCAGGTCCTTCAACGAATGGACGGCGATGTCGATGCGCCCCGCGAGCATCGCCTCGTCGATCTGGCGGGTGAACAGCGCGGCCGACCCGATCCGGGACAGCGGGACGTTCGTGACCATGTCGCCGGTAGTCCGGATCTCGACCCGCTCGGTGGGATGGCCCGCGGCATCCAGGATCTGGCGGATCCGCTCGGTCTGCCACAGGGCCAGCGCGCTGCCTCGGGTGCCGACCCGGAGCCCTGACGGCGCGCTCACTGTGCCGCCGGCGACGCGCCGGTGCCGACCTGCGGTGCCACCCGCTCGGCGGTCTGGACCGCGGAGGCGATGACCTCGCCGATCGCCACACCCTCGCGATAGGAGCCGGCGAGTCCGAGTCCCGGGTTGCGACGCTCGGCGTCGTCCATGATCTCCTTGAACCGTCCGTAGCCCAGGGTGTACTGGGGAATCGCCTTGGGCCAGAGGTGAAAGGCGCGGAAGGTCGGCTCGCCGCGGACGCCGAGCAGCAGCCGGAGGTCGTCGATGACCCGGGCCGTCAGCGTATTGAGGTCGGCATTCGCCAGGTCGGGATGGCGCACGCCGCCGACGAATGCCGTCAGGAGCACATGCCCGGCGGGCGCGCGGCCCGGGAAGACGGTCGATGAGAAGATGACCCCGAGCACGTTTCGACGCTCGACGTCGGGCACCAGAAAGCCGAAGCCGTCCAGCCGGTGGGCGACGTCCTCCCGGCGGAAGCCGAGCGCGAGCACCGCCACCGGCGGGTGGGTGATGCTGGTGAGCGTCTTGAGACGGTCGCCACCCTCGAAGGCGAGATCCACGTCGTCGGCGCAATGCGCCGGCGCCGCATAGACCACCCCGTCGTACAGCTCGGATGCCTGATATGCCGCGCTGACGGTCCATCCCATGGCGCTCCGGCGGATCTGAGTCACCGGCGCCTTGAGGCGGATCTCCGAGCGCAGCTCCCGCGCGAAGGCCTCGGGTATCTCCTGAAGACCGCCCGCGAAGGAGACGAGGCCCGGCCGGGAAGCCGTGTCGGCCCGTCCGGCCTTCATCATCCGGCCCAGCGCCTTCACTACCGACCCGTGGGTGTGCTCCAGGTCGTGCAGCCGGGGCAGGGCATGCCGGGCCGAGAGCTGCTCGGGGTCCCCGCCGAAGATCCCGGCGACGAAGGGGTTCGCGATGTAATCGAGCACTTCCTGGTTGAATCGCCGGCGCACGAACGTGGCCACGCTCTCCTCCATCGGCGAGTCGCCCGGCTCCACCATGGGCTCGCCGAAGATGGCGAGCTTTGCCCCGTTGGACAGCAGCCGGGTGGTGAGCATCTGTGAGGGGGAGGTCGGCAGCGCCACGAGCCGCGATTTCCTGACGATGTACCGCTTCCGAGCCTCGCGTTGCGCCTCGACCCTCGAGGCGTCGAGCCCGAGCTGCGAGAGCACCTCGGCGACCTCGTGGCTCGGCGCCATCAGCGAGTTGGGGCCGAGCTCCGCGAGATAGCCTTCGCGCCGCTCGGTCCTGACGACGCCTCCGGCGCGATCGGAGGCCTCGTACACCACCACCCGGATGCCACGGCGCTTCAGGCGGTGGGCCGCGGTGAGTCCCGCGACGCCCGCGCCCACGACCGCTACCGCCGCCATGTGGATTTCAGCGCCGCCTCGACCGCCGCCAGCTCGGCCTCGCCATGGACCGCGGAGGTGAATGCCGCCTCGAAGGCGGAGGGAGGGAGATACACGCCCGCCTCGAGCATCGCGTGAAAAAAGGCATTGTAGCCCGCGCGGTCGGTGCCCCGAGCCGCGGCGAAGTCGCGCACCGGCTCGGCGGTGAAGAACGGCGTGAGCATCGTGCCCACCCGCTGCACGGTAACGGGCACGCCCGCTTCCGCGGCTCGCCGCTCCATGGCCGCCGCCACACCCCGGGCGAAGGCTTCGGCCCGCTCCCAGATCCCCGGCCGCGCGAGCACATCGAGGGTCGCCAGTCCGGCGGCCATGGCGAGCGGATTTCCGGACAGGGTGCCCGCCTGATAGACCGGCCCCGACGGCGCGATCCGCTCCATCAGGTCGCGCCGCCCGCCGTATGCGGCGGCGGGGAGTCCCCCGCCCACCACCTTGCCGAGGCAGGTGAGGTCGGGCTCGATACCATAGAGCACCTGCGCCCCGCGGGGGTGAGCCCGCCAGCCGGTCATCACCTCGTCGAACACCAGGAGCGCGCCGTGTCGCCGCGTGATGGCCCGGAGGCCCTGAAGGAATCCGGTGACCGGCGGAACCACGCCCATGTTCCCGGGCACGGGCTCCACCAGAATGGCCGCGATCTGCTCACCCCTGGAGTGGAACAGGCTCTCGACGGCGCCCAGATCGTTGAACGGGAGGACCAGCGTGTCGCCCACCGCCGCCGCGGTGACACCGGGCGAGTCGGGGAGCCCGAGCGTGGCGACCCCCGACCCTGCAGCCGCCAGGAGGTGGTCGGCGTGGCCGTGATAGCACCCGTCGAACTTCACCAGGAGCGACCGGCCGGTCGCGGCGCGCGCGAGGCGGACGGCGCTCATCGTCGCCTCGGTGCCGGAGCTCACGAAGCGCACCATATCGAGCGACGGGAACGTGGCCACGACCCGCTCGGCGAGACGGAGCTCCAGCTCGGTGGGCGCGCCGTACGTGGTGCCCCCCTCCGCCGTGCGGACGATGGCCTCGAGCACCTCGGGATGCGCGTGGCCGAGAATCAGCGGGCCCCAGGACAGCACCAGGTCCACGTACCGGTTGCCGTCCGCGTCGACCAGCCACGCGCCTTCGCCCCTGGCGATGAAGCGTGGCGTCCCGCCGACGCCGCGGAACGCACGCACCGGGCTGTTGACCCCGCCCGGGATCACCCGTCGGGACGCGGCGAAGAGCCGCTCGGAGGCCGCCGTCAGCCGCGGGACCTTGACCTCGGTCACCGCCCCTCCTCCTCCGCGAGCCATGCGGCGGCGTCTTTCGCATGGTAGGTGATGATCGCGTCGGCTCCCGCGCGGCGCATCCCGGTCAGCGTCTCGAGCACCAGCCGCCGCTCGTCCAGCCAGCCGAGGCGCGCGGCGGCTTTCACCATCGCGTACTCCCCGCTGACGTTGTAGGCGAGGAGCGGAAGATGGGTGCGCTCCCGGACCGCCCGCACGACGTCCAGATAGGCGAGAGCCGGCTTCACCATGAGCATGTCGGCCCCTTCGACCTCGTCCAGCGCCGCCTCCAAGAGCCCCTCGCGGAGGTTGGCCGGGTCCATCTGGTATTGCCGCCGGTCGCCGAAGGACGGCACGCTGTCGGCCGCCTCGCGGAACGGCCCGTAGAATCCGCTGGCGTACTTGACGGCGTAGCTCAGGATGGCACGGTCCTGATGGCCTCCTGCGTCGAGCGCCGAGCGGATGGCGGCGACCATGCCGTCCATCATTCCGCTCGGGGCCACGATGTCGGCGCCGGCGCCGGCGTGGCTCACCGCCACGCGGCCCAGGATCTCGAGCGTAGCGTCGTTGTCCACGCTCTCCCCGCGCAGCACCCCGCAATGCCCGTGGCTGGTGTATTCGCAGCAGCAGACGTCGGTGACGAGGAGCAGCTCGGCGTTGCGCCCGCGGAGCCGGCGGAGCGCCCGCTGCACGATACCGTCGTCGGAGAAGTTTTCCGTCCCGACGTCGTCCTTCTCCGCCGGCAGGCCGAACAGGATCACCGCCGGGATGCCGAGCGCCTGGATCCGGTCCGCCTCGCGGTCCAGCGATTCGTCCACCGAGAGGTGGAAGACGCCGGGCATGGAGGCGATCTCGCGCTCGACCTGCGTGCCGTGAACCACGAAGACGGGCTGAATGAGATCGCCGGGAGCCAGCTCGTGCTCGCGGACCAGCCGGCGCAGGGCCTCGGTGCGGCGGCGCCGGCGGGGGCGTTGAATCGGTGTGGGGGTCACGAGGGTAAGACTAGGGAGCGCGGGCACCCATTGCAACCGCGCCACACCCGCCCGCGGGGGAACCGGGCATGGCGGTTGCCGCTTTTCTTTGGAGACGATCCGCGGGACATCGGTCGCGCGAGCGCCGGAGTCCCGCTTAGTATCAGGGAAGGCTGCCTCCGGCCTCACCGCTCACCCGACGATCTCCAGCCTGGTGAGTCACTTGCGACCTGCGGCCCGCGCGCGAAGCGGTGCCCGGGGTCACGGCGCGACACGCTTCCGTATCACCGCCGAGCCATTCTGAACCGTCGCATCTTTCGCGCAACCGGGCGTTCCGCCATCCCCTGACGAGGACGGCGCCGCGCCCGACAGAGGGACGAGGGACCTGCGCATGGTACGTTCCCCAGCCGTTACGCCAATCATCGCCATCGCCGGCCTGCTCACAGCCGCATGCGGAGGCTCCGCCCCCCCGCGGCCGGAGCCGGCGCCGATCGCACCCACCGTCGCCATCGTCGGCGCCACGCTCTGGGACGGCACCGGCCGCGCGCCTGTCCCCAATGCGGTCACCGTAGTACGAAACGATCGCATTCTGTGCGCCGGGGCCGCGGGCGAATGCAACATTCCCGCAGGGGCGCGCGTGATCGAGGCGCCGGGGCAGTACCTCATCCCCGGATTGATCGACAGCCACGTCCACATGCTCTTCGTGACCCGGGGCAGCGCCGGCGAGGAGCTCGGCCGCGACCTCCGCGACCTGCTGGCCCAGGGCATCACTACGGTCCGAGACATGGGGACGGACCCCGCCGGGCTGCTCTCCCGGGTTCGGTCCCTGCAGGCGGCGCCCCGGGTGCACGCCATGCAGCTCGTGGCCGGCCGGCGGTTCTTCTTCAACGGGTTCCATGGCACCGTCACCGCGCGCGGCACCATCTATCGCCAGCCGCCGGCGCTTGCGATGCAGCAGCTCGGGTGGAAGCCGATCCAGTTCGATCCCGAGAGCGATGCCGACGCGCTCGTCGCCGAAGCGCTCGGCGCCGGCGCGATGGGGCTCAAGCTCTACGCCCAGCTGGATTCAGGCTCGGTCCGGCGGCTCACCGAGGCGGCCCACCGCGCCGGCATGCCGGTGTGGGGTCACGCCTGGGTGCAGCCGGCGAGCGTGATGGAGCAGGTGATGGCGGGCCAGAACGGCGTGGTGCACGCCGCCGGGCTGGCAGGCGAGCTCTTCACCGTCGAGGACCGCGACACCCTGGTGCGCGACGGCGACCTGCAGGCGGCCACCGCCGCGGTCGCCACCGTCGGAGCGGCGCACGATCCCAGGGTGCTCGCGACGCTCGATTCCATGGCGAAGCGCGGCACCATCTTCGAGCCCACGCTGGACGCGGTGCGTCACAGCGTGACCTCGTATGACGCCAAGCTGCGTCACATTCCGTCGCTCCAGGAAGAGTATGTGCGGTCGGCGGCGAGGTTCGGCATGGAAGTGACGCGGGAGGCGGTCCGACGCGGAGTGCGCATCAGCGCCGGGAGCGACCACGTCTCCTACGGTCCGGCCAGCGACCGGGCGACGCTCTTCGGCGAGCTCCGCCTGCTGGTGGACTCGATCGGGCTCTCACCTACGGCCGCGCTGCTCGCCGCCACGCGAGATGCTGCGCGGGCCATCGGCGGCCAGCCCGGTCGCCAGGTGGGCACCATCCAGAAGGGCCGCTACGCCGACCTCGTGCTGCTGGCGAAAAATCCGCTCCAGGACATCGGCAATCTGGAGTTCGTGCAGTTGGTGATGGTCGGAGGCAAGGTGTGGCGGCCGGGACAACTCCGATCCGGAATCGCCATGCGCTAAGGCCGTCCCGTTTCCACCGGCAGCTCCGTCCGCTCGGCCCACTCGGTCCAGGAGCCGACGTATACCCGCACCTTCGGATAGCCGAGCAGGTACCGCAGAGTGAAATGCACGTGGCTGGCCTCGGTGGCGCTGTTGCAGTAGGCGATGATACTCCTGTCGGGCGTGATCCCCTGCGCCTGGTACGCCGCCCGTATCGCATCGGGCTGCTTCCACACGAAGCCGAACCCCTCCCGGGCCAGGTCGTCCTGCCAGTAGTGGTTGATCGCGCCGGGGATGTGCCCGCGCCGCATCTGGGCCCCCGCTTCGCCGGCATACTGGTCGGGGGGTCTGGCATCCACCAGAAGCGCGTCGCCGGTGCGGAGCGCCCGCTGGACGTCGTCGAGCGAGGCCTGCTCCGGCTGGAACGGCGCGGCCGGAAACGTGGTCTCAGCCAGCCGGGGGTAATTCGCTACGACCGGCCGGAGCTCCAGCTGCCACTTGAAGAAGCCGCCGTCGAGCACGTAGACCCGCCGATGACCGAATCCGGCCAGCAGCCACGCCAGAAAGGTCGCATCGATGTTGCGCGTCTCGCCCGCGCTGTAGATCACCACCGGCCGGTCGAACGGCAGCCCCATGCGGGAGAACAGCGCCGCATAGGCAGGCCCTTCCAGGAGCTGGGTCGGGATACCACCCCGGCTGGCGCGCAGGGTCTCAGGGTGGAGGTACACCGCGCCGGGCAGGTGGCTCCGGAGGTAGGTGAAGACGTCGGTCCGGACGTCCACCAGCACCACGGGACCTCGAGCCATCCACGCGGCCAGCTCGTCGGTGGAGACGACGGCCGGCCTGGCCTCGGTGGCGGGCGCGGGGGGAACATCCGGCGCCCGGGGCGAGCCGCAGCCGACCAGGGCACCGGCCGCGACCGCGAGGCCGGTGCGCAGCATCCGAGTCACGGCGAATCCAGCCCCATGTACTTCCGCTCTTCCTCCACGTAGACCCTGACCGCATTCCTCCGCCGGCGCGAGTTGAGCGACACCGGCCTGGTCTCGTCTGCCGGCGGCAGCGAGGCCATGGCCCGGCGCATCGGCACTCCCTTCTCTATCGCCGCCCGCATCTGACTCTGGAGCCCCTCGAGGTAGGCCCGTGTCCGCGCGATCAGATCGCCGGCGCGTGAGGGGATGGCGCCGTGCCCCGGCACGACGGCGCGGGCGCTCAGCGCGCTCACCGTGTCGAGCACGCGCAGCAGCTCGTCCGAGTTCCCGTCGACCACCATGCTCACACCGTCCTCCACCAGGACGTCTCCCGCGAAGAGCACTCGCTCCTTCGGAAGCCACACGATCAGATCCCCCGGCGAGTGTCCCGCACCAGGGTGCGAGACGACGATGGTCCTGCCGCCGAGCCGCAGCGTGTCGGTGCCGGTGACCGGACGGTCGGGCGTGTCGGCGAACTCGAACCCGCGCATCGCGTCGAGGCCGACCACCCGCACCCAGTCGGCGATGAGCGCGTCCTCTCCGCCCTCGGACGCCAGCGTGCGCTTGTCGGGGTGGGCGATCACCCGGGCACCCGCCTTCCGCAGCACCACGGCGCCGAAATGGTGATCGGGATGATGGTGGGTGAGCACGAGCCAGCGGATGGGTCGGTCGGTGACCCGGCGGATGCTCCGCAGCAGCTGCTCGCCCTGCCGCGGACTGGCGAGCGCGTCGATCACCACGACACCGTCGTCGGTCACCACGAAGCCCGCGTTGGGCCGCCCTTCGACTCCCTTTCCCGTGTCCCCCGGAACGGCGTACACCCCGCTCGCGAGCTCGCGCACGGGAAGCGTCCCGCCGGGATCGGCCGGGGCGAGCAGCAGCAGGGGTGCGACGAGCGCGAGCTGGGAGGGGGTCAGGCCGAGACGAACTTGATGTCGGCCGACTGCTTGAACACGCCGCCGCGGTTGTCGGTCCATACCATGGCGAGCGGCGCTTCGCGATCGGCCTTGAGCGTGAAGCTGATGACGGGGTCCCGGCTCACGCCGGAAGTCCAGGTGAAGCGGGCGATCTCCTCGCCACCATACGTGACCACGACGTCCCTGATGAAATAGGCAGGGATCGGCTGGCCGTCGGCGTCGCGGAAGAATCCGGTGTCCATCGGGTGCGAGACGATCGCGTTCACCGTGATCAGCTCGCCCCGGACCACCTGGTCGGGCACTCGGATGCGGGCGTCGCCGGTCTCGGCGCTCATCAGCCGCACCCGTTCAGCGTGACCTGGACTCGGGCGTAGTCCGCCCAGATCTCACCGGTGTTGGTCGCCGCGATGGCGCGCACCCAGGTGGTGCGTTTCATCTTGATCCGGGTGGAGATCGCCACCGATCCTATGGCGGGCGTGAGCTGGAAGGCCGCCAGATGTGCGTCGGGGTTGTGGTCCACGATCAGATGGATCGCCTTGACGTACCGCTCCGGGGTCATGGGAAGGTCGCTCTCGATGATCACCGGAACGACGCGCCCATCCTCCGCCACCAGCGGCATGTCGAGCGACAGGTGCCCACGCCGGATCGGTTTTCCGCCGGAGATATCGCGGAGGATCCGGGCCACGTCCTCGTTGGGCACCTCGGGATCGTCCGGCCCGGGGCCATAGGCTGCGAGCAACCGCTCACCCTGGAGAAGCGAGGCGGGCCCCATCATCCCCGCCGCGGCCAGCAGAGCGCTGCGCAGGAAGAGACGGCGGGAAGTCTGGTCGGAGCTCGACATGAGAGAAAACTCGGCCGCCGTGCCGACCAAGTCAAGCAACGACACCGGACATTCCGACTCGATGGACAGGGGCTGCCCCGGGTGAGCCCAGGCAAGGACGATCACCCGGTGCGCGCTCGCATCCAACGGCGCTCCGAGAACAGCGCTGGGTCGGCCAAACCGTGCACCGGCAACCCTTTGCCTCGTAGCGGCGGCCCGGGACAGGATTTGCGGAGCCGCGGCGCGAGGATTGCGGCAGACAGGCCGGCCCATCGCGATCCGGGCCACGCTCTGCAACTTGTGTCACCTGACCGGGATCACTAGTTTAAACTCTTCAACTACAAAGCGATGTGGGGGCACGAATTACCTCCTCTCTGCTCCGAGGCACCGTGGATACCCAAGAGCTTCAACAGGTCGCGCTCTTCGAGAAGTGCCGGACGTTCACCAAGGCCCGTGAGATCCAGGCGGCCGGCCTCTATCCCTACTTCAATCCGATCTCGGAGTCGGAAGACACCGTCGTCGTCATCGACGGTCACAAGCGGATCATGCTGGGGTCCAACAATTATCTGGGCCTCACCCATCATCCGAAGGTGCTCGAGGCTGCCGCCGCCGCTCTCCGTCGGTACGGCTCCGGCTGCACCGGCAGCCGGTTCCTGAACGGAACGCTCGACCTGCACGAGCAGCTCGAGGCGGCGCTCTCCGACTTCCTCGGCAAGGAAGCCTGCCTGGTCTTCTCCACCGGCTACTCCGCCAACCTGGGTCTGATCTCGGGACTGGTCGGCCGGGGCGAAGTGGTCTACCTCGACAAGCTCGACCACGCCTCCATCGTGGACGGCGCCAAGCTCTCGTACGGCGACACCGAGCGCTTCAATCACGGCGACCTGGCGAACCTGGAGCGCCGGATGGAGCGGAACGGCTTCGGGCGCGGCTCGATGATCGTGGTAGACGGCGTGTACTCGATGGAAGGGAACATCGCCGACGTGCCGGGGCTCGTCCGGGTGAGCCGCAAGTACGGCGCGGCTCTGGCCCTCGACGACGCGCACGCCCTTGGCGTGCTGGGTCCCAACGGTGACGGAACCGCGGCGCACTTCGGGCTCACCGACGAGGTGGACATCATCGCCGGGACCTTCTCGAAATCGCTGGCATCGATCGGCGGGTTCGTGGCCGGGTCGGAGAGCGTCATCCATTACCTGAAGCATCACAGCCGGCCGCTCATCTTCACGGCCTCGCTGCCCCCGGCCAACACGGCCGGCGTGCTGGCGGCGCTCCAGGTGCTTCAGGACGAGCCGGAGCGCCGGGACCAGCTCTGGTCCAACACGCGGCGCCTCCAGGAGGGATTCCGGAGCCTCGGGTTCGAGATCGGGCCGACCCAGACGCCGATCGTTCCGGTGCTCATCGGGCCGCTGGAGAAGACGTTCCTGATGTGGCGCCGGCTGTTCGACGCCGGGGTGTTCACCAACCCCGTCGCGCCGCCGGCGGTGCCGGCGTCTCAGTGCCGGCTGCGCACCAGCCTCATGGCCACCCATACGTTCGACCAGATCGATTTCGCCCTCGAGCAGTTCGGCCGCATCGGACGGGACCTGGGGGTCATCTGAACCCACCGCTGCGCGTCCGCGCGGCGCGGGACCGACGGGACCTCAAGCGCTTCATCGACCTGCCTTACCGACTCCACGCGCGGGACCCGATCTGGGTCCCGCCGTTGCGTCGGGACGTCGCCCTCCTCCTCTCGCGCTCGAAGAACCCCTTCTTCGAGCACGCCGAGGCCGAGTACTTCCTCGCGGAGCGGGACGGCGTCGTGGTGGGCCGCATCGCCGCCATCAGCAATCGCCTCCACAACGAGATCCATGGCGACCGGGTGGGCTTCTTCGGCTTCTTCGAGTGTATCGACGACCAGCGGGTCGCCGACGCGCTGTTCGAGGCGGCCGCCGAGTGGTGCCGGGGGAAGGGCCACGACGTCCTCCGCGGCCCGGCATCGTTCTCGGTCAACGACGAGTGCGGACTCCTGGTCGACGGGTTCCAGTTCCCTCCCACTCTGATGATGCCGCACAATCCGCCCTACTTCGTACCCCTGGTGGAGCGCGCCGGCTTCACCAAGGCCAGAGACCTGTGGGTGTATCAGGGCGGGCGCGAGGACCGCTACGTGCCGGTGCCCGAGCGGCTCGCCCGCGGCACGGAGCTGATCCGCCAGCGCCTGGGCATCACCATCCGGCCGCTGGATCTCTCGCACTTCGACCAGGAGGTCGAGCGCGTCAAGGAGATCTACAACCAGGCCTGGGAGAAGAACTGGGGATTCGTTCCGATGACCGAGCGCGAGATCGACCATCTCGCGGAACAGTTCAGGCCGGTGGTCATCCCCGACTTCGTGCCGGTGGCCGAGAAGGACGGGAAGGTGATCGGTTTCGGCATCGCGCTGCCGGATCTGAACGTGGTTTTCCGGAAGAACCGGTCGGGATGGCTGCTCCCCGTCCTGCCCCGGCTCCTGTGGGCGCTCAAGCGGCGGAAGATCCGGCGGGCGAGAATCCTGCTCCTCGGCGTGGTTCCGGAATACCGGGGAAAAGCGGTGGACGCCATGCTCTACCACTGGATCTGGACTCGCGCGGAGAAGCTGGGATTCAGCTGGGGAGAGGCGGGGTGGATCCTGGAGGACAACGCCGCCATGAACGCCGGGCTCGAGAAGATGACCTTCCGGGTCTACAAGACCTATCGCCTCTACGACCGGCCGATATGAGGGTGCTGGTCACGGGGGCGACCGGTTTCGTGGGCGGCCATCTGGCCGAGGCGCTCCGCCGCCGCGGCGACGAGGTGACGGCCCTGGTGCGCTCGCCCGGGAAGGCCGGGGCTCTCGCACAGCTGGACGTCCGCGTCGTCCCGGGCGACCTGGACGACCGGGACAGCCTGGCGCGCGCCGTCGAGAGCCAGGAGATCGTCTACCACGTGGCCGGACTGGTGGCGGCGAGAAGTGAGAACGAGTTCATGCGCTGCAACCGCGACGGAACCGCGAGCCTGGTCCGGGCCGCGTCGGGCGCGGGGGTGTCGCGGTTCGTGCTGGTATCATCGATGGCCGCCGGCGGTCCGGCGCCGCGCGGCCGACCGCTCACCGGGACCGAGCCGGCGCAGCCGGTGACCGCGTACGGACGCAGCAAGCTCGCTGCCGAAGCCGCGGTCACCGCGAGCACCCTGCCCTGGGTCATCGTGCGCCCCCCCACGGTCTATGGGCCTCGCGATCGCGAGGTCCTCAAGGTGTTTCGCATGGCGCGGCTCGGCGCAGCGCCCGTCTTCGGCGACGGCAGCCAACAGCTCTCGGCCGTGCATGGCGCCGATCTCGCGAGCGCCCTGGTCGCGTCGGGAACGGCGGCCGCCACGGTCGGGAAGATCTACTACGCCTGTCATCCGGAGATCACCACCAGCGCGGAGTTCGTGCGGGCAGTGGGGGCCGCGATGGGCCGCGAGCTGAGGCTGGTGCCGATTCCTCCAGCCGTCGGCCGGGCCTTGCTGGCGGTGACGGAGGCGTCGTCGCGGATCGCCGGGCAGACCACCATCCTCACCCGTGACAAGGCCAACGAGTTCTTCCAGGACGCCTGGACCGGTGATCCGGGGCCGCTGACCCGGGACTCGGGATGGCAGGCGGCTCACGACCTGACCTCGGGACTCGCCGACACCTATCGGTGGTATCGGAGCGCGGGATGGCTGTAGCCGTGCAGGCGGCGCGCGAGGGCGTCGCCCCGGCCCGCGGCATGCCGCTGCGGGCGGTCGACCTGCTGCTGGCCGGGTATCTGGCGCTGGTCACGATGGTCGCCCTGGCTCGCGCGCCGGAGCAGCCGGGATGCTGGTGGCTGGTAGGAGCGCACGCGCTCTTCGCCGTGTTGCTCTATCTGATCACCCGACCGGGGCTCGGCGCCCTCGGACGCACCATTCGCGAGCTCTATCCCCTGCTGCTGCTCGCGGGACTGTACGGCGAGCTCGACGTGCTGAACGGCGCGGGCGCGATCGCGGTCCACGACGGGATGGTGCAGCGGTGGGAGCTGGCGATCTTCGGTACCCAGCTCAGCACCGAATGGTGGCGCGCCATGCCGAGCCCGTTCTGGTCGGCGCTGCTGCACGCCGCCTATCTCTCGTACTACCCGATCGTGGTCACGCCGGCGTTCTACTTCGCCTGGCGGCGGAACCTGCCCGCCCTGCGGCATTTCGTGCTCGTGCTCATGGCGACCTTCGTCGTCTGCTATCTGGCATTCATCTTCTTTCCCGTCGCCGGTCCGTATTACGTCTTTCCCCGGCCGGACCCGTGGTTCACCGACAACGTGTTCGCCCGGATGGTGTACGGGACGCTCGCCACCGGGAGCTCCTACGGGGCCGCGTTTCCCAGCTCCCACGTCGCGGCGACGCTGGCCGTGGCCCTCGCCTCCGCCCGGGGCTCGAAGGCACTCGCCTGGGCGCTGGCGCTGCCCACGGTGCTGCTCACCGTCGCCGTGGTCTACTGTCAGATGCACTACGGAGTGGACGCGGTGGCCGGGCTGCTCGTCGGAGCCGCCGTGGCGGCGGTCGTCGGGAGACGCACGTCGAGGGCGTGAACGGTGGATGGGCAGGAACGAGAAAAGGGGGACCGCGCCATCGCGGTCCCCCTTTTCCGGTTCGATCTCACAGTCTGCTGTTTGCCGCCACGGCCTTACTCCACCTTCAGCTTGCCCTTCATGCCCAGCGCCAGGTGCGGCAGGCAGTAGTACTTGTACTCGCCCGCGGGCGCACCCGCGAAGTTCACGGTGTAGATCGCGTTCGGCTCGGTGAGCAGGGAGCCCTCGAGCGGCGCCATCTGATCCGGCATGCCGGCCTTGAGCACCTCGGCCGCGCCGCTCGGAATGCTGTCCGCCCAGAAGGAAACATTGTGCGGGCCGCCGCTCACGTTGTGGAACCGGACGACGTCGCCCGACTTGATCGTGAGCTCGTCGGGCACGTACTTGTAGCTGGTTCCCTCGAGAACCATGTTGACGTCGTGCGTCGTCCCGCCGCCCGCAGGAGCTGCCTCGCCCGCGGCCGGAGCCGCCTGATCCGGGGTCGCCGTCGTCTGCTGATCACCAGCCTTCTGCTCGCCGCCACCGCAGGCCGCCAGAACGAAAGCGAGCCCCGCCACCATGGAAGTCACGCGCATCGCCGATCTGCCTCCGAATCTATGAATTAATCCGACACCCTCTGTTACCCACTGTCACCCGACTTTGTGAAGTCGTTCACAAAGATACTGTCCCCTCTCGTGAAGGGAAGAGGGACAGCCGGCCGTCGCGGCGCGGGTGCATGATTACTATTGAGCGCAATGGAGATGAGCAACTGAGCGCAATGGAGATGAGCAACACCACACGGGGCCGGCCAGCCCCCCTCGCGCCACCATGCCGGCAACTGGGCTCCCAATGCCGGGCCCTGCGCGTGACGCTCAGGGTCGGCTCGCTGGAGGAAGGCGCCGCCTCCCTCGATCACGAGGCGACCTGGCTCCTGGGCCATACCGAACAGATCACCTTCGGCGAGCTCTGGGCCGGGAATGGCGACCTCTACGTCGACGCCATCCTGCACGTGCCCTGCCGATACCTCAAGGACGGCCAAGCCGCTGGGTGCGCATTATACGGATTCCGGGGCACCGCCCCCCGGCCGCCGCGACGTGCCGAGCAGCCGCGCCGGCTGGGAGGGCAGCGTTTCCGGGTGGTGGACGCCAAGCGCATGGTGACGAGAATGCTGCCGCAGACGCCCCCGCCCGCCCGTGCGCTGCCGGTCCTCGACGCGGGGAATCCCTGCGCCGCGGCGCCCTGCCGAACCGCCGACAACAAGCGCGCCGCGGCATGCTGCCGGGACCTGCAGGTCGAGATCATGTGCACCAAGCGGGAGCGGCGGCTGGAGGCCCTGGTGCGCACCAGAAGGTCGCCATATCTCTGTAAGGTGGAGCGGGGCGGCGACTTCTCGCTCGACGTGGAAATGATCTCCGCCTGCGGATACCTGGGAGACGACGGCGTGGCCTGCTCGCTGCATGGCCGCGTGCGAGCGGACGGACGGCCGGCCAAGCCGGACCTCTGCACCGAATGGCCCCCGAAGAACCGGGGACTCCATCCCGGCTGCGTCTTCGGGCCCCGTCGCAGACGGCGACGCCCGCCGGGCGATTAGCGCGTCCTCAAGTGTGCAAGCCGGTGTAAGTTGCCCGTCCTCAAGGACGACTCGACCCCAGCAGACGACTCGACCCCCGCAGAGGTGTCGTGAGCGACGATCTCGAGAAACTGTACCAGAGCACCTATACCGCCGTAGTCCGGTTCCTCTACCGGAAGGTGTGGGACGCCGAGCGCGCGGAGGACCTGGCGCAGGAGGTATTCGTCCGCGCGCTCGCCCACCGGCCGGACAAGCCCCGGGCCTGGGTCTTCGCGGTGGCCGCCAACCTGGCGCGTGACGAGGCTCGCGCGGCGGTGCGGCGCAAGCGACACCTCACGCTGCTGAAGGGCGACCCCATCTCGCAGCCCACGATCTCGCCGGCGGCGGACGACACGGTGGAGCACGACGAGCAGATGGCCTCGGTGCAGGAGGCGCTCAACACGCTGACGCCGAGAGATCGCGAGATCCTGCTGCTGTGGGACGCCGGGCTCAGCTATCCCGAGATCGCGGCGCAGACCGGGCTCGCGGTGGGGGCCGTTGGCACGACACTGGCAAGAGCGCGCCGCCGACTGGTGGATGCGCACGATCGGCAGCAGAAACCGACGAGAGACAATGCGGCACATTCCTGAAGACGAGCTGCACGCCTATCTCGATCAGGGGCTGAGCCGATCTCAGTGCGTCGAGATCGAGAGCCACCTGGCCGGGTGCCAGTCGTGTCGTGCAACTCGCGATGGAATCGCCGCGCTGCGGGACCGCACCACCGCCCTGCTCTCCCGCCTGGCGCCGCCTCGGCGCCTGCCGCCCGCGTTCGAGGGACTCCACGGTCTCGCGGCCCAGCGGGTGAACACCCGCCGCCGCCGGCTTCGCACGGTAGCATGGGCGGCGAGCCTCGTGGCGGCCCTCGGAATGGGCTGGACCGCGAGCATGCTGGTGGGCCCGGGAAGCGGCACGAGCGTCGCCACGCGCACGCTGCCCCCCGTCGCCGAAGCCGTGAGGCCGGCCTCGCGCGCCGACTCAGCCGAGGCCGGACGGGCGGAGCGCACGGTCTCCCGTGCCGCCACTCCCTCGGCGGCGCCGGCCCCAGCGCCCAGGCCGGTGAAATCCGAAGGCCGCCGTGCGTGCGCGCGCGAGGACTCCATCCGCGCCGCGAAGCTGGCCATCCTCGATCCGGCCCCCGCGCTCGAGCTCGACCCGCTCGACAAACCGAAGCCCGGGGCCGGCGAGCAGTTCGCGGGCATGTGGCGCACGATGTCGTGGGACGGCGCGCAGAGCGAGTCGGGACAGAGCCCCCCGCACATCGACGGACTGCCGGTTATCAGGGTGCAGGTGCAGGCGAACGATCATGGCAAGCGTCCGCTCATGGTCGTGGCCCAGCAGCTCGCGTCGGGGCAGGTCATCCAGACGATCGAGGGCCCCGCCAGCGACGTCTCGGAGCTCCTCTCCCGCCGCACCGGCACCTCGTCCGACGGCAGCCTGGCGGTGAGCATCTCCGACGCGACTCCGGCAGCCGACCAGGCGATGGCGATGCAGATGGGCGACCGGATGCTCGCGATCACCGGGGCCCTTCCCTCCGACAGCCTCCGGGCCATGATCCGCAGAATCAACGCGGAAATGCGGAGCAAATGACAGGCGAGTGAAGGAGCCCGCTGCCAACGAAACGAAGGGGCCATGTCCGCATGGCCCCTTCGTTCCTGCTGCGGTGACACCAGCCTGCTGCGGTGACACCAGCCCCACTCAGCCCCAGCCGCCCCCTCTCACCTGGGCCGCTCGCGCCGATCGATCAGCTCCGGCGATACGTAGTCCCGCGGACCCTCCTCGTGGTCGAACTCGGCCGAGACGACGGCGTGTCCGCGCTCACGATCCAGCGTGATCTCGGCGAGGCGCGGGGAGACCATCGGGAAGGTCCGGGCGAACAGCGCGTATGCGAGCAGATAAAAGCCGAGGAACATCAGCGTGGGTCCCAGCTCCGGCTCGGCGAACACGGGCCCGGGCAGCGCGGTGACCGAAGGCATCACCAGCAGATAGCGCTCCAGCCAGAGCGCCACCAGGCTCACGGTCGCGAAGAAGATCAGGGTCGCCCGGGTCTTCTTGGGCGCGACGCCCAGCAGGCCGAAGAACGGGATGATGAACATGCCGACCAGCACGAGGACTCCCACCGGACGCCAGTTGCCCCAGAGGCGGGCGAAGACGAACCCGGTTTCCTCCGGCAGGTTGCCGTACCAGATCACCAGAAACTGGGCCCACATGAGATAGGTCCAGAACACGGTGAACCCGAAGCAGAGCTTGCCCAGGTCGTGCCGCTGCTTGGGCGAGACCAGATCGGCGATGCCGAGATGGGCCGCCCCATAGGCGCCCAGGAGCGCGAGCAGCATGTGGGCGCCCAGGAACGAGCCCATGAAATAGAAGCCGCCCAGCAGGTTGCTGAACCAGTGCGGCTGGAGCGCCATGATGCCGTCGAACGCCACCATGCTGAACACGATCGCATAGAGCACGACGAACAGCGGCGCGAGCCGGTGGATTCGCTCCTCCTGGGCCAGGACGGTCGGCGGGGTTCCGTCGTATCCCCGGGTCCACCGCTGGTAGAGAGACCGCTGCCCCGGCCCCGCCGCCGAGCGGATGGCGAACAGGTCCGGGATGATGTCGGCCTTGACCAGCTTCCACCCCACCCAGCCCAGCACCGCGAGGCCGATTCCCAGCCGGGCGAACATGAACGGCCGCGAGAGCCAGACTTCCTTCGAGTGATCCATGCCGTGGGCGGCGGCCACCATCGGCCCGTAGACTGCGTCGTAGCCCAGGGTGAAGATCAGCACCAGTCCCACGAGCGAGAGCGGCAGGAAGGCCACCGACGCCTCTGCGAAGCGGATCATGAGCCCCGACCACTTGGCATTGGTGATCTTCTGCACCGCGACGAACGCCACGCTCCCGCCGGCGAGTCCGGTGAAGTACAGCCAGTTGACGTGGAAGAGCTGCCACGCGCGCGCGGCGTCCTCTCCCCGCAGGGCCCAGACGAAGAGGATCATGCCAAGGACGGCGCAGCCTCCGCCGATGCCGAGGAACAGATCGTATTTGGCGGCGACCGAGCGCTCGACCAGCCGCCGATGAACGGTGTCGGGGCTCATCGAGGCCTCTCTCCGGTGGAGCCGGTGGCGCTGGGTGCGGGCGGAATACCGGCGGCGGCCCCGGCAGGCTCCTGCGGGGCCGGGCTCCCGGACTGCAGCTTTCGAACGTGGCTCACGATCGCCCACCGGTCGGCCGGGCGGTACACCTTGTCGCCGTAGCGCGGCATGACCCCTCGACCGTAGCGGATGATGCTGTAGAGATAGCCGTCGCTGTAGCCGCGCGCCCTGCCGGTGAGCAGCGAGGGAGCGGCGATCCGGTTGGAGATCGGCCCCCTGGCGTCACCCGCGCTGCCGTGGCACACGGCGCAGAAGTTCTGGTAGAGGGTGTCGCCCGCGGCCTCGACCCCGCGCGGCAGCTCCGGCACGGCCGGACCGGCGGGCGAGCTCGGCGCGCTCTCGCCTCCGCCGAAGGGATTCCTGAGCCCGTCCGCGGTCGTGGTCTTGCCGCCCACCCACTCGGCGGACCAGTCGGGCTCGCCGCCGCTCACCGGCACGGTTCCGGCCGGCGTATATCTCGGCACCGCCGCGGTCTCGTAGGGACGGACGTAGCGGGCCGTGATCATGTGGTCGAACCACGGAATGATGTGCCAGAGCTGGTCCGGCGAGGGAACCTTGTAGTAGTAGAAGTCGCAGCCGCCGCACAGCAGGACGGTCGCCGCCAGCAGCGCCTTCATGCGCCCTCCGCGGTCACGCCCCCTCATGCCGCACCTCCACCGCGCCGGCGCTCCGCATCATCTGCTCCACCTGCCGGGCCAGATCCTGGGTCGCGGGCACGAAGATACCGATGGTGTCGTCGCTGAACCGGGGGTCGTAGGGCACTCCGCGCCGCCCCATCAGGATCGAGAAGAGGGCCACCGCGGCCACCGTGATGAGCGATCCCATCAGGATGGTCAGCTCGAAGGCGATCACGACATAGGGAGGGATGGAGCCGATCGGCTTGCCGCCCACCAGCACCGGCCAGTCGTAGGACATCCAGAGCGTCATCCCGAAGCCGGCCGCGCAGCCGGTGAGGCCGCCGATCAGCGTGAACAGCCGGACCGGACTCACGCGGTGGTCCAGCGCCTCCTCGATCTCGTGGTTGGGCGCCGCACTGTAGACGACCAGGTCGCGCATGCCCCGGGCGCGGAGCGCCCGGATGGCGTCCGCCGCCGCGTCCACGTGGACGAAGGAGGCCAGCACTCCGGGCTTGCGCCTGGTGGCGGCGCGCTTGCTGACCAGAGCCATCAGTGGTGCCCTCCCCGCTTGCGGGGCATCGGGATCATCTCCTTGATCTCCTGGATCGCCACGATCGGGAAGTTCTTGGCGAAGAGCAGGAACCACATGCCGAACCACCCGAACGAGCCGGCGAGGATGCCCCAGTCCGCCCAGGTGGGGTTGAGCTGGTCCCAGGCCCACGGGAGGTAGTCGTTGCTGAGCGACGACACGATGATGACATAGCGCTCGAACCACATCCCGATGTTGATGAAGATCGAGATGACGAAGAGCGAGGTCAGGTTGGTGCGGATCTTCCGGAACCACAGCAGCTGGGACACGAAGGCGTTGCAGATGATCATCGTCCAGCCGGCCCACCAGTAGGGGCCGAACGCCCGCCGGAAGAAGGTCGTCTGCTCGAAGATGTTGCCGCTGTACCACGCCACGAAGTACTCCATGCCGTAGGCGTAGAACAGGATCGATCCGGTCAGCAGCGTCAGCTTCGCGAGGTTGTCGAAGTGGTAGTCCGTGATCATGTGCTCGATCCGGAGGGCGCGCCGGAGCGGGATGATCAGGGTGAGCACCATGCCGATGCCCGAGTAGATGGCGCCGGCCACGAAGTAGGGCGCGAAGATGGTGCCATGCCAGCCGGGGACGATGGACACGGCGAAGTCCCAGGACACCACCGAGTGGACCGAGAGCACCAGGGGGGTGGCCAGCGCCGCCAGGTACAGGTAGGCCCGGGAGTAGTGCCGCCACTGGTTGTCGGTCCCTCTCCAGCCGACCGACGCGAGCTCGTAGACCTTCTTGCGCCAGCCGCTCGCCTTGTCCCGCACCGCCGCGACGTCCGGAATCAGGCCGAACACGAGGAACGTGGTCGAGACCGTGAGGTACGTCGAGATGGCGAAGACGTCCCAGATGAGCGGCGACTTGAAGTTGGGCCAGAGAAACCGGGAATTCGGGTACGGCAGCAGCCAGTAGAAGATCCACTGGCGCCCGATGTGGATGATCGGGAAGAGACCGGCGGTCATGACGGCGAAGACGGTCATCGCCTCGGTGGACCGGTACACGGCCGTACGCCAGGGCGAGCGGAACAGGAACAGGATCGCCGAGATCAGGGTGCCCGCGTGCCCGATGCCCACCCAGAACACGAAGGTCGTGATATAGACGCTCCAGAAGATCGGCGGCTGGTACCCTGCGTGGCCCAGCCCGTCCTTGACCAGGACGAGGAAGGTCACGATGCCGATCAGGAACAGCGACACCGCCCCCAGCAGCAGGAGCACGTAGCCCCGGGTGGGCGGGCTCAGCGTGCCGACGACGTCGCGGGTGACGTCCGCGTGGGTCTGCGTGATCACGAGCCCGTCGTGGCCGCCGGAGCGGGGAGGGGCGACGACAGCCATCGGTTAAGCCTCCGCCGGCAGCAGGACCTTGGCCAGGTACGTGATCGCGGGCCGCACGTTGAGATCCTCCAGCACGTGGTAGCCACGGGGGTCCTGCTTGAGGCGGGTCGCCCGCCCGGTGTCGTCCTTCACGTTCCCGAAGACGATCGCGTCCGAGGGGCAGGCCTGGGCGCATGCGGTGGTGAACTCACCGTCACGGATCGGCCGGTCCTCCAGGCGCGCGTGATTCTGGGTGTCGCGGATACGCTGGATGCAGAAGGTGCACTTCTCCATCACCCCCCGGGCCCGCACCGTCACGTCGGGATTGAGCTGGAGGTGCAACGGCTCCGGCCAGGCCTGCTCGTTGTACTTGTACCAGTTGAAGTACCGCACCTTGTAGGGACAGTTGTTGGCGCAGTAACGGGTGCCCACGCAGCGGTTGTACACCTGCCCGTTGAGCCCGTCGGCGGTGTGGTACGCGGCGTAGACCGGACAGACCGGCTCACAGGGCGCGTTGGCGCAGTGCTGGCACAGCATGGGGACGAAGCGCGCCGCGGGCGGGGCGCCCGGCTCCTCGGCGTCCTCCCAGTAGCGCTCGATCCGGAGCCAGGTCATCTCCCGGCCGCGCAGAACCTCCGACTCGCCGACCGTGGGAATGTTGTTCTCCGCGTAACAGGCGGTCACGCAGGCCGAGCAGCCGGTGCACTTGGCGAGATCGATCGCCATGCCCCACTGCGGGAGGTCCCGGGTATAGTCGCCGTGCTCGGTGGCCCGTTGCTGCGCCGCGGACCACCCGCGGATGGCCTCGAGCTCGAGGGGCGTGTTGATCTCGTGCTTGCCGTGGCCCTCCTCGAGGTAGGCCTGCTGGACGGTGAGCCCCTTCTTCGCCGCCTCCAGCGAGATCCCCTCCGCGATGCCCCGCCCGAGCTGCCGGGGGACGCCGGCCACGCTCGCGAGCTTGCGGTGGCGGCCGGTCTTGCTGACCGAGACCCGGGTCGAGAGGTAGGGCACGAAGTCGCCCCGGGGCGCGCCGAGCAGGTCGAGCGCGTTCACGCCCCGGCCCTGCGCGAAGGTACCGTACGCCGTGTGGCCAAACCCGAGCGGGATCGCGACGGCGGCGTCGTGGATGCCGGGATAGACGTAGACCGGACCCTCCACCGTGCCGTACGGCGAGGTCAGCTCGACGATCTCGCCGTCGCGGACGTCGAGCGATCGGGCCGCGGCCGGGCTCAGCTCGACCCACGAGTGCCAGGTGATCTTGGTGACCGGATCGGCGTTCTCCATCAGCCACGGCTTGTTGGCACCGCGGCCGTCGTGCAGCATCGGATGCGGATAGGTCAGAAAGGTGAAGCTGCCGTCGCCTTCGAACGTCGGCTTGGTGTACGACAGCTGCCCGTCCGCAAGGGCGAGCGAGACCTCCTGCGGCGGCGGAGCCTCCCGGTACACCCCGCCGTGCTGGACCGCGGAGTGCCAGAACGTCGCCGCGTCCTCCTCACCCAGCTCGGCCGCGAGCGCCTGCCAGCGGGTCTTGAGATGCTGGTCCCAGCTGGGCGCGTTGAAACGCGCGAGCGGTCCGGCCGCCTTTCGGCTCACCCGCAGCAGGATCTCGCCCGCGGGAAGGGTATTGAAGACGGGCTCCATCACCGGCTGCATGAGGCCGTACACGCCCGCCCGGGGACGGGCATCGTCCCACCGCTCGAGCGCGTGGTGCTGCGGCAGGAGCAGGTCGCAGAGCGCCGCCGTCTCGTCGAGGTAGAGCGAGGTGGAGACCTTGAAGCCCACCTTGGCGAAGCGGGCGGCGAAGCCGCTGCTCTTGGGGAGGGTGTACGCGGGGTTGGCGTCGTGCACCAGGGCAACCGCCACCTCGGCGCCGTCCATGGCCTGCGCCAGCCTGGCGAGCTCGGCGTGGCCATCGGCGGTGGGCAGGGCGGCCCCGAACCGCACCGTCTGGCCGATGTTGCCCGCCACGAAGTTCAGAACGTTGACCGCGGCGCAGACCTCGGTGGCCGCCGCGTGCTGCGAGCTCACGCCCCCCGCCACCGCCAGACTCGGACGGGCCGCCGCGAACTCCCGCGCCAGCCGCTCGATGGTCTCGGCCGTCAGCCCGGTCTCCTGCGCCGCCATGGCCGGCGTGTACGAGCCGAGGGCCGCTGCCAGTCCGGCCCGGTCCTCGCCCCGCTCGGCGAGCAGCACGTTCGCCATCGCGAGGGCAAGCGCAGCCTCCGAGCCCGGCTTGACCGGCACCCACTCGTCGGCGTTGAGGCCGGTCAGGTCGCGGCGCGGAGCGGCATAGACGAACTTGGCGACGTCGCCATCGGCGAAGCCGTGCGACCGGGCGAACCCTCGCTGGTTCTCGATGGGCGAGCCCCAGCTCTCCAGGAAGTCCGCGCCGAAGGAGATGATGTACTTCGCCTTGCCGAAATCATGGGCCGGCATCTCGTCGAGGCCGAAGACCTGCCGGTTGGCCGCGCGGACCGGCTCGTGGTCGAAGCTCTCGTGGCGCACCAGGCGCCCCCCCAGCGCCGAGGTCCACTCGGCCAGGAGATCGGAGAAGGTGCCGCGCGGAGCGCCGCTGATCACCGCAACCCGGCTCCCGGCCTCGCCCAGCTTCGCCGCCAGGCGCGCGATCGCGTCGTCCCAGGTGATCTCCACGAACCCGCCGTTGGCGGCGCGGGCCATCGGGGCCTTGATCCGGCCCGGATTGTAGAGACCCTGCAGCGCGGCCTGTCCGCGGGAGCAGAGCTTCCCCTGGTTGATGGGATTCTCCGGGTTCCCCTCGAGCTTCACCGCCCGGCCCTCGCGGGTGCGCACGTGGACGCCGCAGCCGCTGGGGCACTCGGTGCAGGTGCTGGCGTACCACGTCGCGACGCCGGGCACCTGATCCTCCGACTGGACCAGGTAAGGCACCAGCTTCTGCACCCGATCGGTGGAGCAGCCGCTCAGCGCCATCGCGCCGCCGCCGGCCGCCGTTCCCAGCACGGTGAGGAAGCGCCGGCGATCGACGGTCGGGGGCTGAAGGTCGTCAGACATTGCGGATTCCTGGATTCGTCGGTGCGTCACGCGTCAGTAATGGCATACCGAGCAGTCCCGCGAGACCCCGCGCTCCAGGTGGCATGTGACGCAGAACCCCATGTTGTCCACCTGGTTGACCTTGAAGACCTGGGGCATGCGGCTCACGTCGCCGTGGCAGGTGGCGCAGGCGGTGGGGCCGAGGGCCTTGATGTGCCGCTGGTGCGGGAAGTGGGCGTGGCGAGGGAGGAAATGGACCCGGAGCCATTCCACCGGCTTCTTGTCGGTCCAGGCCTGGCGCAGCTTCCGGATCTCGGTCCGGCTGCCGCTGTCGCTGCCGGCAACCACGAGGTGGCATCCCATGCAGGTCTGCACGGTGGGAATCCCCGGCTCGGGGGAGACGTCCACCGAGTAATGGCAGTACTGGCACTGGATCTTGAACTGGCCGGCGTGGATGTCGTGCCGGAAGAAGATCGGCTGGCGTGGGCCCTTGAGCGACCCGGTGTCGCTGATGGCCGGGGCGGTGATCGAATCGGCGGGAGCCTGGGTCTGCTGAGCCTGCGGAGTCGGACTCGCGAACGCCAGAACAGCCGCGAGTCCGCCGGCCCCGACGCCGCCGAGCACGATTGCCAACGTTCGCATTATCGATCCCACGCTGAGTGAGAGACCCGCCGGAAGGCGATCGGCGCCGCCGTGCCGTCGTCGGGGGACTCGTATTGGCGCTCACCCGGTTCGCCGCGCGCCGAAACATAGTCCAGCCATCGCGCCACACAACCCGATCCCGCGACGTAACCCGACCTCGTCATTCGGCTTCCGAGTCGCCGCGCGCCCTGGAGACGCCGCGGGGCCGGGAGCCGCGATGCGGGGCAGGCCGCTCGCCCAGCCACTCGCCCTTCCGGCGCGCGAAGGCCAGGAACCCGTCCACGATCCGCCGGTCGCCCAGCTCCAGCCAGCACCACCGCACCGGGCCGGTCCGCTGGGCCTCGGCCACCGCGCGCGCGAGGTCGGCCGGGAGCCGGGGAATGGCGCGCACCCGGCTCTCCTCCATGTCGCTGAGCGTGAACGTGGTCGAGATCCCCTTCCCCACCACGTGCAACCAGCAGAGCTTGCGGTTGCCCACACCGTACTCCCAGCTCCAGCGCCAGTTCGTCCCCATGTACCGCACGCTCTCCGCCACACCTTCGATGGCGAGGAGGCCGGATCGGACCGCCTCGAACCGCGCCGCGGCGGCGGCGGGAAGGTCGCGAAGCGGCGCGGTGGCCTCAGGCGGGGCCTCCGGGTCGGGATACCGGTTCGCCGACCAGTAGGCGCTCGAACGGCCCATGGTCACGACGGGTCGGCCAGCGGCGGCTCGCTGATCGGCAGGCCGGCGCGAGTCAGATAGCGGACCACCTCGATGCCCATCGCGCGCACCAGCGATGCCTCCCGGCCGTCGAGGCCCGCGCGGTGCATGATCTCGCGGAACGACCGCATGACGCTCTCCGAGCGCCGGGTCTTGAAGAACTCCACCGACCAGAGAGCGCGGTGCCAGTCGCCGAACAGCTCCTCGAGCTGGGCCGAGGTGGCCGGCGCGGTGCCCTTGCGGGGGGGCTTGAGCGGCACGGCGTCGCCGCCGCGGGCCATCCAGCTCTCGTATGCCATGATGGCGACCGCCTGGGCCAGATTGAGGGACGAGTTGCGCGGATCGGTCGGAATCGTCACCAGGACGTGACCCAGGTCGAGCTCGGCGTTGGTGAGGCCGCGGTCCTCCCGGCCCACCACGATGGCGACCGGCCCCGCGGACGACGCGGCCGTCAGCTCGGCCGCCGCCTCGCGGGGGCGGACGGTGCGCCGTTTCGCGGTGCGGCCCCGGGCGGTGAGGACCGCGACATGCACGCAGTCCGCCACCGCCGCCGCCAGCGAGTCCAGGATCTCGATCTTCGCGACGAATTCGGCGCTGTTGTGGGCGATGCCTTCGATCCGCCAGGGATCGAAGCTCTCCGGATTCACCAGCCGCATGCGCTCGATCCCGAAGTTTCTCGCGATCCGCACGGCGGCGGCGATGTTGACGATGTCCTGCGGATTGACCAGGACCAGGAGAGGGGCCCCGGCCAGCATCACGCCTCGCCGAGGAACGACGTGTCGTGCCGCTTGGCCTTCAGGGCCGCCGCGAAGCCGCCCTTCTCGACGGACTTCATGTAGGCCTCTTGGGGCTCCACCTGCTTGGTGTCCACCAGCTCGATCAGCGCGTCGTTGAGCGTGACCATGCCGACCTTGCGATTGGTCTGCATGATGCTGGGAATCTGGAACGTCTTGCCCTCGCGGATCAGGTTGGAGACCGCCGGAATGGAGAGCAGGATCTCCCGCGCCGCCACTCGCCCGCCGCCGATCTTCTTGCAGAGCGTCTGGGCGATCACGCCGCGAAGCGACTCGGAGAGCATCACCCGCACCTGCGACTGCCGGTCGGCCGGGAACTGGTCGATGATCCGGTCCACCGTGGACGCCGCCGTCGTGGTGTGGAGGGTGCCGAAGACCAGATGCCCGGTCTCGGCCGTCTCGATCGCGATGGAGACGGTCTCCAGGTCGCGCATCTCGCCGACCAGGATGATGTCCGGGTCTTCGCGCAGGGCGGCGCGGAGCGCGTTCTTGAAGGAGCGGGTGTGGAGGCCGACCTGGCGCTGGGTCACCAGGCACTTCTTGCTCTGGTGGACGAACTCGATCGGATCCTCGATGGTGATGATGTGGTCGGTTCGAGTCCGATTGATGAGATCCACCAGCGCCGCGAGCGTGGTGCTCTTCCCCGAGCCGGTGGGGCCGGTGACCACCACGAGACCCTTCGTCAGATAGCAGAGGTTCTGCACCTCGCGGCTGAGCCCCATCTCGTCGGCCGTCCGGACGCTCGTGGGGATCACCCGGAACACCGCGATCGGGCCGTGGCGGTCGCGTCCCGCATTGCAGCGGAAGCGGGCGAGACCCTCGATCTCGTACGCCCAATCCGTGTCGCCGGACTCGCGGAACTCGGCCAGCTCCTTGGGCGACATCAGGCTCATCAGCAGCACGTCCAGCCGCTCGGCGGAGACCGGGGCGGTCGGCTCGCGCACCAGCTCGCCCTGGCGCCGGAGCATCGGCGGCTGCCCCGAGCGCAGGTGGAGGTCGGACGCCTGGGCCTCCACCAGCAGCCGCAGCAGTGCCTCCATCTCCCCGCGCGCCTCGGCGAGGTCGGGCCCCTTGGCCGCCCCCGTGGCCCCCGCGGCCCCCGACCGTGCCGGACGCACGACCGCGCGCGAGCCTTCCGCTCCCGGGGTGACCTCGACGTGCACTTCGCCGCTCGGTGAGTGGTAGCCGAACGTCACGTGGCCGCCGCCGCCCACCCGCGCCGCATCGGGGCCGGCGACCTCGCGGACGAGGCCCACGATCTGCCCATCGCTGAGCGGCTCGCGGGTGAGCGCCCGGGTGCCTCCGTTGCTCACCAGGGCGGCGGGATGGCCCACCACCAGATGGAGGGCGTCGGCGCGCTGCTCGTGCATGACCTGGATGAGGCGATCTAGTCGGGCCACGAAGATCTCAGTCGAGGGGTCGGATGAGGCGAACGTGCAGCTTGTTGATGTAGCGGGTGTGGCCGTCGGTCCAGAGCGCGAAGAACCCGCCGGGACCGTTGATGTAATCCAGGGTTCGCCGCCGGCCCGGCGGCAGCTCCAGAGTCGCATGCCCCCGGTACTCGGTCCCTCCGGGGAGGACCACCTCCAGCTCCACCTGCTTGGCTGCGGTGACGCGGTCGGGATCAGGCGGCGGCACGTCCTCCGGGCAGGTGATCTCCAGCACCTGGGCCTTGGGCACCAGCGCGACACCCCCCTCGGGGAGGGTGAGGGCGAAGAACGCGTCGGGCCGGTTGAGCATCTCGAGGGGAGTCTCGGATCCCCCGGGCTGCGGGTAGGCCGGCCGGGTGAGGAGATGGAGGTCGCCGTCGAGCACGATGCCTTCGGCCAGCGCGACCCGCGCGGCCAGCCGGTTGGTCGATCCCCAGTCGCTCATCGTCTTTTCCGGAGCATAGGGGCGGAAAGTGAATGAACGAGGGAAGCGCGGCAAGTGGCGGTCAGCCCCGAATCTCGACACCGGCCCGCGATTCGGTCAGGCGGATCGCCTCGAGATAGTCGGCCGACTCGCCCAGCGCGGCCCGGGCCTGCCCCAGGAGCTCGCCGGCCAGGTCCAGGACCGGCCCCTCGACGCCGGTCTCGCGCAGCAGCTCGCGGGCGATCCCCACGTCCTTCTCGAGAAGGGCGAGCCGGAACGTGCGGGGCCAGGTGCCGGTGAGCACCCGCTCCGGTACCAGCGTCTCGCTGACGAACGACCGGCCGCTGGAGACGTTGAGCACGTCGAGCGCGGTCCGGGCCGGGACGCCGGCTTTGACCAGCGACGCCAGCCCCTCGCCGACCGCGAGGATGTTCACCGCGAGCAGAGCGTTGTTCACCGCCTTGACGGCGTCCCCGGCACCGACGGCCCCGACGTGCACGATCCGGCTTCCCATGGCCCCGAGCACCGGGCGGGCCCGCTCGAAGGTGTCCTGGTCGGCTCCGACCATGATCGTGAGGGTGCCGGCCTCGGCGCCGTTGGTACCGCCGCTCACCGGCGCGTCGGCAAAGGCGACGCCGCGCTCCGCGAGGCGGGCGGCGATCCGGCGTGAGGTGGCCGGATCTCCCGAGGTGCAGTCGAGCAGGAGGGCGCCGCGCGAGAGCCCCGCCAGAAGCCCGTCCGGGCCGTCGAGGATCGCCTCCACCTCCCGCGAGCTCGGCAGACAGGTGACGAGGACCCGCGCTCCCCGGGCAGCTTCGGCCGGAGTGGCCGCGGGGCGCGCGCCGTGGCCTCGGGCGAACTCCTCGGCTCGGGGGCGGCTGCGGTTCCACACCGTGAGGGGACCGCGGCGAGCCAGGCGCGCGGCCATGGGGGCCCCCATGGCGCCGAGCCCGAGGAAGGCGGCCGGCTGGTCGCTCACGCCGGGTCCGCCGAGACCTCGACTCCCCCGCTCTTCCGCTGGCCCAGCTCGCGGTCCAGCATCAGAAGCCCCGGCCGGTCCTCGCCCACCATGCGGAACTGCTCGGCCAGAAGCCCGCTGGTCTTCTCCTCCTCCACCTGTTCCTTCACGAACCAGTCGAGAAACACCGTGCTGGCGAAGTCCCGCTCGTCCACCGCGAGCCCGTAGACCTTGTTGATGCTGGCGGTGACCTGCTGCTCGTGCTTGTGGGCCTGCTCGAAGACGTCGCGCGGCGAGGCGAAATCGGCCGGCGGCCCGGCCAGATCCTTCAACTCCACTTTGCCCCCCCGGTCCAGCACGTGATCGAAGATCTTCATCCCGTGCTTGGTCTCTTCCTGGGCCTGCGCCCGCATCCACCGGGCGAGGCCGGGCAGATTCGCCCGATCGCAGTACGCCGACATTGAGAGGTACAGGTAGGAGGAGTAGAATTCGTGCTTCATCTGCTCGTTCAGAGCATCCTGCATCGTCTTGCTCATCATCGACTGGAGCTCCGGTCCGTGGGTGCGTCGAAGATAGCATGAGCGCACGCATTCTCCACGTCGATCTCGACGCGTTTTTCGTCGAGGTCTGCCGGCAGCGACACCCCGAGCTCCGCGCCGTCGAGCTGCTCGTGGTGGGCGGGCGTCGCGACCAGCGCGGCGTGGTCCAGTCGGCGTCCTACGCCGCCCGCCGCTACGGCATCCACGCGGGCATGCCGATCGCCCAGGCGGTCCGGCTCTGTCCCGCGGCCACCTTCTTCCAGGGCTCGTTCGTCCACTACCGGGATGCGTCGCGGGCGGTGCGGTCGGTGCTCCAGCGCTTCTCGCCCACCGTCGTCATGGCGTCGCTCGACGAGGCCTATCTCGATTTCGGCGGCACCGACCGGCTCTTTCCGGTCTCGCTCCTGCCCATGGCGGAGCAGATCCGCGACGAGGTGCGGGCCGAGACCGGCCTGGACTGCAGCATCGGCATCGGGCCGAACCGCATGATCGCCAAGCTCGCCTCCGACCGCGCGAAGCCGCGCGGGCTCATGGAGGTGAGGGCCGGCTGGGAGGAGGGATTCCTGGCCGGCCTCCCCTTGTCCGCGCTTCCCGGGGTCGGACCCAAGACGGCCGCGCGCTGGACCGAGCTGGGGCTGGTGGACGTCCATCAGGTGCAGGCCATGGATGAGGCCGGCCTGGCGCGGCTGGTGGGTGGGGACGCGCGCGGGCTCAAGCGGCGCGCGCACGGCCACGGCGGCGCCACGCTCCGCGCCGAGCGGCTGCCACGGTCGGTGAGCCGCGAGACCACCCTCTCACGCGATCTCCGGGACCCGGAAGAGCTGGAAGCCATTCTGGCGCTCCTCACCGCGCGGGTGGCCGGGCAGCTCCGCGAGGAACAGCTGGTCGGGCGCACCGTGACGCTCAAGCTGCGGCACGACGACTTCCGCACCGTCACCCGCCGCCGCACCCTCGAGACCGCGACCGATCTCGACGCGGAGCTCTACGATGCGGCGCGGACGCTCTTCCGCGAGGCGTTCGAGGACGTACGCGGCCGTGACCGCGGGGTCCGGTTGATCGGCGTGGCCGCCACCAATCTCGGCGTCGCGGCGGAGGCCGACCTCTTCGAGCCGCCGGAGCGCCAGCGGCTCAAGGACCTCTCGGTGGCGGTGGACAAGGTGCGGGGGAAGTACGGCTTCGGCGCGGTGACGCCGGGGTCGGTGCTGCGAGCCCGGAAGCGCGACCGATGAGGACCGGTCAGCGCGGCCGGAGATCCTTGTCCTCGAACCGGAGTCCCACCGTGCCGTCCCGGCTCTTCACCTGCGGACCGAGGTCGCGAAAGGCGGCCTCGCGTCCGGAGGGCGAGCGTGCCCGCACCGTGCTGTTCTGGTAGAGCCGGTAGTAGCCCAGGAAGACACGGTTGGCGCCGGGGCGGACGGCGCACTCGCAGTCGCGGGCGCCCGAGAGCCCGGCGTTCACGGTCACCCGCAGCAGATCGCCGCTGGCATTGGTGACGAGCGGCGCGAAGTAGTCGGCGTCCCCCTGGCGGACCCAGGCGCTGTCGGCCATCGTGCCGCGGCCGCGTGGCACGATGGCTCCCCGGATCTCCTCGCCCATCGGCCGGCGGTCGGCCGAGAGCGGCCGTACCAGCTCCCACTCGGCTACCGAGGCACTTCGGGGCACCGCCAGCTCCACCGACTCTCCGGGCGGCACGGTGCGGGCCGGCTGGCCGGCGAGGACCAGCCTCACGGGAGCGGCGAGTCGGTTGGTGAAGCGCAGGCGGGGACGGTCCAGCATCGTGCACGCCGACGCGGCGGCGAGCGCGAGGAGCAGCGCGGCGACCGGCGCCGGGCGCACCGCTCAGCGCACCGGGAGGAAGGCTTCGAGCGGGTTGCGCCGCCCGGAATCCTGCGCTCTGGCGGGCTGCCGCCGGGGCGTCGCGGCACGCGGCGGATGCAGGTCGGCGGCGCGCACCCGAATGACCACCGCTCCGCTGGCCGAGTCCCGCCGGCCGGCGAAACGGGTGATCCTGGCGGTCGAGCCGGCGGCGTCGGTTACGCGCAGCGCGGTCCCATCCGTGTATGGGTAGTAGCCCAGGCGCAGCGAATCACCATCGGCGATCCGGCACTCGCAGTCCAGGCTGTCGTCCTCGCCCACCACGGCAACGCGCAGCGGACGCCCCGAACGGTTCACCACCATCGGCGCCAGTCGCGACTCGCCTCCCGCCCCGGCGTCGACCACTCTCCTCAGCTCACCCTCGACCCGGTCGGCCACGATGGCACCCTCCACGATCCCACCGAGGACGCGGTCCCCCGTGGACGGCTGCACCATGGCCCAGTGCGCCTCCAGCGCCTCGTGGGCGCTCAGTGGGATGCGGCCGCTGTCGTCGGGCGGAACCATGAGACTGGTGTCGCCCACCGTGAGGGCGATCGGCTCGGTGAGGCGGTTCTCGACCACGAGTGCGGCGGTCTGCCCGGCCGCATCTTCCGCCGAGGTCCCGGGCTCATCGGCTCGATAACCCGCCGGCTGCTGCCTGCCGGGGGCGGAGACGGCCACCACGACGGCGGCAAGCGCGGCGGCCACCAGACCGGCCAGCAGTCCCCGCCCTGATCGATCGCGGCCGGCCGGCATCGCCTCCGTGGGAGTCTCGTCGGCGCGCGGGAGCAGGGTGACCGGGTCGATCGCGGCCGACCGGGCCTCGGCCCTCGCGGCGCGGATCGCCTCCAGCATCGCTCGAGCGCTCGGGAACCGGTCGTCCGGATGCTTGGCCATGCAGCGGAGCACGATGCCGGAGATCCAGGGTGGAATCCCGCCGCGGAAGAGATTGGCCGAAGGCACCGGCTCGCTGATGTGCCGCTCCACGATCTGCTGGGAATCGGTTCCCTCGAAGGGTGGCGCCCCGGTGAGCAGCTGGAAGAGCACCGCGCCCATTCCGTAGAGATCGCTCCTGGCGTCCACGCTCTGGCTGCCGAGGGCCTGCTCGGGACTCATGTAGAGCGGGGTACCGACGATGAAGCCGGCGTCGGTGAGGTGCGCGGGGCCGTCCAGGTACTTCACGATGCCGAAGTCCACGAGCAGCGGGCGGCCGGTCTCGGATTCGATGAGGATGTTGTCCGGCTTGACGTCCCGGTGCACCAGCCCGTGGTCATGGGCGTGCTGGAGCGCCTCCAGCACCGGCTCGACGATCTGAAGCGCCCGTTCCGTCGGCAGCGGCCCTTCGGTCCGGAGCAGATCGGCGACGGAGCGCCCCTCGAGGTAGGGCATGGCGTAGTACACCAGGCCCTCACCCTCGCCCACGAAATGAATTCGAACGGTATTGGGATGGTTGAGCCGCGCGATCGCACGGGCTTCCTGCTTGAAGCGGGAGATGGTCGCCGCGGTCCAGGGCAGATCGGAGCGCAGGACCTTCACCGCCAGGCGGCGCTGGAGATCGGTGTCCACCACCTCGTAGACCTCGGCGAAGCCGCCCCGGCCGAGCAGGCGCACCACCCGATACTGGCGGCCGAGCGCGCGGCCGAGGCGGTCGAGCGCGCCGCTGTCGGCGGGCCGGGGGTCGAGCGCCGAGAGCTCCACGCCGAAGAGCGCGAGGCTCCCGGGCCCGCAGCGCGGACAGTGGGAGCTGCCGTCGCGCAGGACGGCATGGCAGGATGAGCAGACGAGTACCGTCAGAGCGCCTCCGGAGTGTTCCACCCGCGGGCCCAGTGAAGCTTAACCCGATCCTGTCAGGGCCGTATGGGGCCCGGCGCCGGCCTGGCGGACCAGGCGTCCCGCCCGCGGACCGGCCGGCACTGGGCCGGAGTCCGAGCTGATGATCCTGACTTGATGCACCAATCGCGCAATCCGCAAGGCATGGAAGCCGGTTCGGCCGAAAAACGGAAGTAGTGACCGCGAAATCGTGCAAAAGTTGCAGAATTATCTTGACAGAGTCGGTTCCGGGCGATATCGTCCCCCAGCCACTCGAACTTCTCACGAGGCACCGCATGCGCCGCTGGCCCCAGTCCATCGCACTCGTCCGCCGAAACCGTCGGCGCGGTCCCCGGCGAGCCCCCGGGCTCCCGGCGTGAGCGGACCCCCGCTCGGCCGGACGCCCCCGAGCTCGCCCCCGGCGGCTCGGGGGCGTCTTTCGTCCCGGGCCCGAGCAACCCGACACCGGTCCCGCATCCACCCTTCACCCCGCACGAGGCGTACATGGCCACCAGCGTCAAGACCACGACGTTCACCCGGACCTCCAAGACAGGAGAGGTGCGCCGGGTCCTGGATCTCGTCCGCGACCGGAAGCTCCAGGTCGTGGACGTCAAGTTCTGCGACCTGCCCGGCACCTGGCAGCACTTCTCGATTCCGGCGAGCGCGCTGGACGAGGACGTGTTCCGCGAGGGGCTGGGGTTCGACGGCTCGTCGGTCCGCGGCTTCCAGGCGATCAACGAGAGCGACATGCTCCTCCTGCCCGACCCCGCCAGCGCGTTCGTGGATCCGGTGCTCGAGGTGCCCACGCTCTCGCTCACCTGCGACATCTACGACCCGATCACGCTGGAGCCCTACTCCCGGGACCCGCGGTTCATCGCGTTCAAGGCCGAGGAGTACCTGAAGACCACCGGCATCGCGACCACATCGTGCTGGGGACCGGAGGCGGAGTTCTTCATCTTCAACTCGGTGCGGTTCGACCAGAACGCGCACGAGGGCTACTACCACATCGACTCGGAGGAAGGGGTCTGGAACTCGGGCCGCAACGGGACCCCGAACATGGGTCACCGTCCCAGGCACAAGGAGGGCTACTTCCCGGTGCCCCCGGTGGACCGGCTGCAGGACGTGCGCTCGAAGATCATGCTCGCGCTGATCGAGGCGGGCATTCCGGTCGAGGTGCAGCACCACGAGGTGGCGACGGCGGGACAGGCGGAGATCGATATCCGCTTCGGCCCGCTGGTGCAGACCGCCGACCGCATGATGACCTACAAGTACATCGTGAAGAACGTCTGCCACCGGCTCGGCTACACGGCGACCTTCATGCCCAAGCCGCTCTTCGGCGACAACGGCTCGGGGATGCACTGCCACCAGTCGCTGTGGAACGGCAACACGCCCCTCTTCTTCGACGAGAGCGGCTACGCCTCGCTGTCCGAGCTCGCCAGGCACTACATCGGAGGGCTCATCACCCACGCCCCCGCCCTGCTCGCGCTCTGCGCGCCGACCACCAACAGCTACCGGCGCCTGGTGCCCGGGTTCGAGGCACCGGTCAACCTGATGTACTCGGCCCGGAACCGCTCGGCGATCTGCCGGATCCCGATGTACTCCAACTCCCCCAAGGCGAAGCGGGTGGAGTTCAGGGCGCCGGACCCGACGGCCAACCCGTATCTCGCGTTCGCGGCGATGCTGATGGCCGGCCTCGACGGCGTGCGGCGCAAGATCGAGCCGCCCGCGCCCATCGACGAGGACCTCTACGAGCTGCACGACGATCGCAAGGCGAGCATCAGGACGGTGCCCGGATCGCTCGCCGAGGCGCTCACCGCCCTGGAGAACGACCAGGCGTTCCTGCTCGAGGGCGACGTGTTCACGCCGGACGTGCTGGAGACCTGGATCTCGATGAAGCGGGAAAAGGACGTCGCGCCGGTGAGCCTGCGGCCGCATCCCTACGAGTTCGTCCTCTATTACGACGCCTGACGCGGCCTGAAGCGCCAGGCCCGGCGCGCAGAGGCGACTACCTGTCACCCTGAGCAGGCGAAGGGGCCCCTTCGCCTGCTCAGGGTGACAACCTTCGCCGGTCAACCCTAGATTCCCCCCATGCCCGATCACCTCCGCAGCGCCGCCATCACCCAGGGCGTTCAGCGCGCGCCCAACCGCGCCATGCTGCGCGCCGTAGGGTTCCAGGATGCCGACTTCGATAAGCCGATCGTCGGCATCGCGAGCGGCTGGAGCACCATCACGCCCTGCAACGCCGGGCTCGACCTCCTTGCCCGGCGGGCGGAGCACGCCGCGCGCGAGGGTGGCGCCATGCCCCAGATCTTCGGCACCATCACGGTGAGCGACGGAATCTCCATGGGCACCGAGGGGATGAAGTACTCCCTGGTGTCCCGCGAGGTGATCGCGGACTCGATCGAGACGGCCTGCGGCGCGCAGAGCATGGACGGCGTCATCGCCATCGGCGGGTGCGACAAGAACATGCCCGGCGCGATGATCGCGATCGCCCGGATGAACATTCCGGCGATCTTCGTGTACGGCGGCACCATCAAGCCCGGCCACTACCAGGGGCGGGACCTGACCGTCGTGAGCGCCTTCGAGGCGGTGGGCCAGCACAGCGCGGGCAAGATGGACGACGCCGAGCTGCGCGAGGTCGAGCGCCGGGCCTGTCCCGGCAAGGGCTCCTGCGGCGGCATGTTCACCGCGAACACGATGTCGTCGGTCTTCGAGGCGATGGGCATGAGCCTCCCCTATTCGTCCACCATGGCCGCGGAGGACGACGAGAAGGCGGAGAGCGCCGCCGGGTCGGCCCGGGTGCTGGTGGACGCCGTGGGGGCGGGGCTGGTCCCCCGCCGCATTCTCACCCGCCACGCGTTCGAGAACGGGATCGCCGTGGTCATGGCGCTGGGTGGCTCCACCAACGCGGTGCTCCACCTGCTCGCCATCGCGCGGGCCGCGGGCGTGCCGCTGGTGCTCGACGACTTCGAGGCCATTCGCGCCCGGGTGCCGGTGCTCTGCGACCTCAAGCCGTCGGGGCGGTTCGTCGCGACCGACCTGCACCGCGCGGGCGGTGTGCCCCAGGTCATGAAGATCCTGCTGGAGCACGGCCTGCTGCACGGCGGCGCGCTCACGATCACCGGTCGGACCGTCGAGGAGACGCTCCACGGGGTGCCGGCTGAGCCGCGGCCGGACCAGGAGGTGATCCGCCCGTGGAGCCGCCCACTCTACCGGCAGGGACATCTGGCGATCCTGCGGGGCAACCTCGCGCCCGAGGGAGCGGTGGCGAAGATCACGGGGGTGAGATCCCCGAGGATCACGGGGCCCGCCCGGGTCTTCGAATCGGAGGAATCGTGTCTCGAAGCGATTCTGGCGGGGCGGATCGGTCCGGGCGACGTCGTGGTGATCCGCTACGAGGGTCCCAAGGGCGGGCCGGGAATGCGGGAGATGCTGGCGCCGACCTCCGCGCTCATCGGGGCGGGCCTGGGTGATTCGGTCGGGCTCATCACCGACGGGCGGTTCTCGGGCGGGACCTACGGGCTCGTGGTGGGCCACGTCGCGCCGGAAGCGGCCGTGGGCGGACCGATCGCGCTGGTGCGGGAGGGCGATCCGATCACCATCGATGCGGACCTCCGCCGGCTCTCGGTGGATGTGCCGGATATCGAGCTGGAACGGCGCCGCGCGAGCTGGAGCCCGCCACCGCTCCGCTACACCGCGGGAGTGCTCTTCAAGTACGCCCGAGAGGTCTCCAGCGCCAGCCTCGGCGCGGTCACCGACCTCTGAGCTCGGGAGCGCCCCGCATTAGCCGACCGGCTCCACCGCCTTCCCCCAGAGCACCAGCCGCGCGACCTCGTCGCCCACCTCGCTGGTGCTGAGACTCGGCTCCCCTTTGCGCGCCAGATCCGCGGTCCGGACGCCCGCGCCAAGCATGGCCGCCACCGCCTGATCCACGGCCGCCGCCGGCTCGGGGAGCTTCAGCCCGTAGCGCAGGAGCATCGCCGCGCTGGCGATCGCGCCGATCGGGTTCGCCACTCCGCGACCGGCGATGTCGGGCGCGGAGCCGTGCACCGGCTCGAACAGACCCGGTCCGTCCCCCAGTGATGCCGACGGCAGCAGGCCCAGCGATCCGGTCAGCACGGCCGCCTCGTCGCTCAGGATGTCGCCGAAGAGGTTTTCGGTGAGCAGTACGTCGATCCGCGCGGGATCCGCCACGAGGCGCATGGCGGCGAAGTCCACGTAGAGGTGCTCGAGCGCGACGGAGGGGAACTCCTCCGCACCGATCCGGGTGACCGTCTCCCGCCAGAGCTGGGAGACCTCCAGCACGTTCGCCTTGTCCACCGACGTCAGCCGCCCCCGCCGCTCGGCGGCCGCGCGGAACGCCACGCGCGCCACCCGCTCGATCTCCGGCACGGTGTACCGCAGCGTGTTCACCGCGCTGTCCCGCTCGAGCGCGCGCGGCTCCCCGTAGTAGAGCCCGCCGGTCAGCTCGCGCACGATCAGCAGGTCCACGCCCTCGAGGCGCTCGGGGCGGAGCGGCGATGCGTAGGCCAGCGCCGGGTGCACCGCGACCGGCCGGAGATTGGCATAGGCACCGAGCAGCTTGCGGAGCGCCAGCAGCCCGGCCTCGGGCCTGCGCTTCCCCTCCGCGGCCGCGAGCGACGGATCGCCGACGGCGCCGAGGAGCACCGCGTCCGCCGCGGATACCGCGTCGCGCGTGCGCGGCGGCAGCGAGTCCCCCGACTCCGCGACGCCGGCCGCACCGACCGGATACTCCCGGGTCTCGAGGCGGTAGCCGAACAGGTCGGTGACGGCGCGCAGCACCTTCACCGCCTCCGCGGTGACCTCGGGGCCGATGCCGTCGCCCGGCAGGACGGCCAGCGAGATGCGCTTCACGAGTGCCTCTGCTCGAACGCGGCGATCGCGGGCTCGTGCCGAAGCGTGCGGCCGATCTCGTCGAGCCCCTGAAGCAGCATGTCGCGGCGATAGGGCGCGATCTCGAACGCCGACTCGAAGCCGCGGGCGTCGCGAACCGTGGTGGTCATCAGATCCACCGTCAGCTCGTACCCCGCTCCGGAGGCCTGGGCCCGGCGGAAGAGCTCCTGCACCGCCTTCTCCGGCAGGGTCACGGGCAGCAGTCCGTTCTGGCAGCAGTTTCCATGGAAGATGTCGGCGAACGACGGGGCGACGATGGCGCGAAAACCGTAGTCGGCCAGCGCCCACGGCGCGTGCTCGCGCGACGAGCCGCAGCCGAAGTTCTCGCCGGCGAGCAGAATGCTCGCGCCCCGAGCGGCAGGCTGGTTGAGCTCGAAGGCCGGATCGGGCGAGCCGTCGGCGCGGTAGCGCCAGTCGAAGAAGAGCGAGGGCCCGAAGCCGGTGCGCTCGATACGCTTCAGGAACTGCTTCGGGATGATCTGGTCGGTGTCGACGTTGGCCCGGGGGAGCGCGGCGACCCGGCCGGTGTGGACGATGAATCGCTCCATGTAGCCTCGAAGTTACTTCAAGGTTATTGATGTAACTACATAGACATTAACGTATTGTGGCTGACGCGCGAGAAGCTTTCTAGCTTCGGCCGAGCACGCTGCGCACGTCCACCAGTCGTCCCTCGAGCGCCGCGGCCGCCGCCATCGCGGGGCTCATGAGATGCGTGCGCCCGCCCCGTCCCTGCCGCCCTTCGAAGTTCCGGTTCGACGTGGATGCGCATCGCTCGCCCGGCGCCAGGATGTCCTCGTTCATGCCGAGGCACATGGAGCAACCCGGGTTGCGCCACTCGAACCCCGCCTCGCGGAAGAGGCGGTCGAGTCCCTCCGCCTCGGCCGCCTCTTTCACCCGCCGCGAGCCGGGCACGACCATCGCTCGCACGCCGCTCGCCACCCGCCGGCCCTGCACGACCCCGGCGGCCTCGCGGAGATCGCCGATGCGTCCGTTGGTGCAGGAGCCGAGGAAGACGCGGTCCACCGGCAGCCCTTCGAGCGGCGTGCCCGGCCGCAGATCCATGTACTCCAGCGCGCGGCGGTACGACTGCCGCTCCGCCTCGGTGGGTGCGTCCGACGGATCGGGCACGCGCTCGGTGATCTCGGCGGTCATGCCGGGGCTGGTGCCCCAGGTGACCTGCGGCCCGAGCGACGCGCCGTCGATCACCACGGTGCGGTCGTACCGCGCGTCGGGATCGCTGCGGAGCCCGCGCCACTCGGCGACCGCGCGGGTCCACGCCTCGCCCCGGGGCGAGCGGGGCCGCGAGGCCAGAAACTCGAAGGTGGTGTCATCGGGTGCGATCATGCCCGCCCGCGCGCCCGCCTCGATGGACATGTTGCAGATCGTCATCCGTCCCTCCATCGAGAGGGCCCGGATGGCTTCGCCGGTGTACTCCAGCACGTAGCCGGTCCCGCCGGCGGTGCCGATGCGGCGGATGAGCGCGAGGATGAGATCCTTGGCTCCGACGCCGGGCCGGGGGGTGCCGGTGAAGCGCACCTCCATCGTCCGGGGCCGCGACTGCACGATGCACTGGGTCGCGAGGACGTGCTCCACCTCGCTCGTCCCGATGCCGAAGGCGAGCGCGCCGAACGCGCCGTGGGTGGAGGTGTGCGAGTCGCCGCAGACGATGACGGTGCCGGGGCGGGTGACGCCGAGCTCGGGGCCGATCACGTGGACGATCCCCTGGTCGGGCGAGTCGAGGTCGTGCAGCTCGATGCCCGCCTCCCGGGCGTTGCTCACCAGGGTGGAGAGCTGCCGGGCCGCCACTTCGTCGGCGATCGGCAGGCGGCGATCGCCGGTAGGAACGTTGTGATCCACGGTCGCCAGCGTGAGGTCGGGCCGGCGCACGCTCCGTCCCGCGATCCGAAGCCCTTCGAAGGCCTGCGGCGAGGTGACCTCGTGGACCAGGTGCAGATCGACGTACAGCAGGGCGGGCCCGTCGCCCTCCTGGTGGACGACGTGGGTCTCCCAGACCTTGTCGAAGAGGGTGGGCATGTCGTCAGCGCGGTGCCGGAGCGGCGGGCCGGCGCGGCGCCCGCGCCTCTTCGCCCGCGGCCTCCGGCGTCGCGCCGCTGCTCCGCTGCGCCGCGGACCCGGTGCCCTTCCCCTCCTCCGCCCAGGGCATCATCGCCCGGAGCCTGGCGCCCACCTGCTCGATCAGGTGGTCGCGGTCCTCCTGCCGAAGGCGCTTGAAGTTCGGGCCACCCGCGCGGTTCTCCTCCAGCCACTCCCGCGCGAACGAGCCGTTCTGGATCTCCTCGAGAATGCGCCGCATCTCGGCCCGGGTCTGGTCGGTGACGAGGCGAGGTCCTCGGGTGTAGTCCCCGTACTCGGCCGTGTCGCTGATCGAATAGCGCATGAACTGCATCCCGCCGCGGTACATCAGGTCCACGATGAGCTTGAGCTCATGGAGACACTCGAAGTACGCCATCTCCGGACGGTAGCCCGCCGCGGTGAGGGTCTCGAAGCCCGCCTTCACCAGGGCCGTGACGCCGCCGCAGAGCACCGCCTGCTCGCCGAAGAGGTCGGTCTCGGTCTCCTCGCGGAACGAGGTCTCGATGACCCCCGCCCGGGCGCAGCCGATCCCCCCCGCGTACGCGAGCGCGTTGGCGAGCGCGTCGCCCGAGGCGTCCCGGTGCACCGCCACCAGCGCCGGCACCCCGCGGCCCGCCTCGTACTCGCTCCGCACCAGGTGTCCGGGCGACTTGGGCGCGACCATCGAGACGTCCACTCCCTCCGGGGGCGTGATCTCGCCGTAATGGATGTTGAACCCGTGGGCGAACATGAGCGTCTTTCCCGGCGCGAGGCCGGGAGCGACGTCGCGGTCGTAGATGGCACGCATGTCCTGGTCCGGCACCAGCATCATGACGGTGTCGGCGCCGGCCGCGGCCGCAGGTACCGGCCGGACGTCCAGGCCGGCGGCCCTGGCCCGCTCGGCGGACCGGCTGCCGGCCCGGAGGCCGACGATGACCCTGGCGCCGCTGTCGCGGAGGTTGAGGGCGTGGGCGTGCCCCTGGCTGCCGTAGCCCACGATCGCGAAGGTGCGGCCCTCGAGCCGGCGTGGGTCGGTGTCCGCGTCGTAGTAGACCCGCACGGATTCGTCGCTCATGTCGCTCCCGCTTCCATTTGAGGGTGGGCCGTCAACCGCAGCCCCGTCGCCCCGGACTCCAGAGCCACGGCGCCGCTTCGCGCCACTTCCATGATGTCGAACCGCTCGAGCGCCCGGATGCACGAGAGGACGAACGCCGCCGAGCCGGTGAGCTCGACGATGACCGCGTCGGCCGACTCGTCCACCACCGTGGCGTGGTAGAGCTGCACCACGTCGAGCAGCTCGGCGTAGCGGTCGTCCGGCGGACGGAGCTTGACCAGCGCGATCTCCCGGGCCACGGCCTCGCCCGGGGAGATCGCCGCCGCGTCGCGAACCCCGATGATCTTCTGGAGGTGCTGGGCGGCCCGTTCGGCGGTCGCCTGGTCGGATTGCATCATGATGGTGAGCCTCGAGACGCCGGGCACATCGGTGGGCCCCACGGCCAGACTGTGCACGGGGAAGTTGCGCCGCCGGATGAGACCGATGGCGCGGGTCAATGTGACGAGATGGTCCTCCAGCAGGACCGTGACGACGCGCGGGGCGCTCACGCCGGCACCAGGCTCGGGGCGGCAGGCTCCCCCTCGATCGGCTCGGACAGCGACGCCCCCGGCGGGATCATCGGGAAGACGTTCGCCTCCTGCTCGATCATGAACTCGACCAGCGCCGGCCCCGGATGGGCCATGGCCGCGCGCACGGCGTCGCCCACCTCCGCCCCGCGCTCCACCCGCCGGCCGAAGATGCCGTAGGCCTCCGCCAGCCGGACGTAGTCCGGGCTCCAGATCGGCGTCGCCGAGTAGCGCCGCCCGTGGAAGAACTGCTGCCACTGCCGCACCATCCCGAGATAGCCGTTGTTGAAGACCGCCATCTTCACCGGGATCCCCTCCTGCACCATGGTGGCGATCTCCTGCATGTTCATCTGGAAACCGCCGTCGCCGGAGATCGCCCAGACCGGCTCGTCCGGCCGGCCCAGCGCCGCGCCCATCGCCGCCGGCACCGCGAAGCCCATGGTCCCGAGGCCGCCGGAGGTGAGGTGGGTATTGGGACGGCAGTAGGGGAAGAGCTTCGCGACCCACATCTGGTGCTGGCCCACGTCGGAGACGATCGTGCACCGTCCGGCCGCCGCCTCGTCGATCGCGCCGAGAATCGCCCCGGGCGAGAGGTCCTCGCGGAAGCTCTCCGGGCGCGGCCGCATGAAATCGGCGATCTGCGCGCGCCACGCTTCACAGTCGCGCGGCGCCACCCGATCGAGCAGGGCGCCCAGGATCTCGCGTGCGTCGCCCACCAGGCCTACCGCGGTCGCGACGTTCTTGCCGATCTCCGACGGGTCGAGCTCCACGTGGATCACCGTGGCCCCGCGCGCGAACGCGGCCAGGTTGCCGGTGACCCGGTCGTCGAAGCGGAGGCCGACGCCCAGAATCAGGTCCGCCTGCTGGATCGCGCGGTTCACGTGCACTTCGCCGTGCATGCCCGGCATGCCGAGATGCAGCGGGTGCGACTCGGGGAACCCGCTGATCCCGAGCAGCGTGGTGATCACGGGAATGCCGGTGCGCTCGGCCAGCGCGCGCAGCTCCTGGTACGCGCCGGAGAGGATGATCCCATGCCCCGCCATGATGAGCGGCCGCTCGGCCCCGGCCAGGAGGCGGACGGCCTCGTCCAGCAGCCCGGCGGAGCCCGCGGAACCCACCGGCCGCCGCTGCGTCGGGGCCGGGTCCCGCCACTCGGCCTTCGCCTGCTGCACGTCCTTCGGCACGTCCACCAGCACCGGGCCCGGCCGGCCCTCCACCGCGATCGCCAGCGCCTGGCGCACGGCGTCGGCCAGGTCCTCGACGTCCTCGACCAGGAGGCTGTGCTTCGTGATCGGCTGGGTGATGCCGATGATGTCGGTCTCCTGGAAGGCGTCGCGGCCGATCATGGCGCGCGGCACCTGGCCGGTGATCGCCACGACGGGTGTGCTGTCCATGTGCGCGGTGGCGATGCCGGTGACCAGGTTGGTGGCGCCGGGACCCGAGGTCGCCACGCACACGCCGGCCCGCCCGGTCGCGCGCGCGTAGCCATCGGCCGCGTGCGCCGCCGCCTGCTCGTGCCGCACCAGCACGTGGCGCAGCCCGGGATACTCCGGGAGGGCGTGATAGAACGGCATGATCGCCCCGCCGGGATAGCCGAAGAGCACGTCCACGCCCTGCTCGAGCAGGACCCGGCAGAGGATCTGGGATCCGGACAGCACTTCTACACCCCCCACAGGTACACCGCGTTGAGGGACGTCGACTCCAGCCGGTCGGCGTGCCTCGCCTTGTTGAGCGCGTTCACGAGGGCCCGCGCGCTGGCTTCCACGATGTCGGTCGAGGCGCCGTGCCCGGAGAGCGACTTGCCGTCCACCTTGGCCTGGAGAAAGACCTGGCCGACACTGTCGCGGCCCGGGGTGAGCGAGCGCAGCTGAAGGCTCATCACCTCGAGCTGGCGGCCGGTGATCTCGCTGATGGCGGTGAAGGCCGCGGCGATCGGGCCGTCGCCGGTGCCGCGCGCCGAGCGCTCGCCGGGCCAGGCACCGGTCATCCGGACCTCGGCCGTGGGGCTCACGCTGCCGCAGACGACCCGCAGGTGGGTGAGCTGGAATTCCTCGGGGGCGTCGTGGAAGCTGTCGTGCAGCAGCGCGAGCAGGTCCTCGTCGAGGATCTCGCGCTTGCGGTCGGCCAGCACGATGAACTCGCGGTACACCTCGGCGAGCTGCACGTCGGTCAGATCGTAGCCCAGGTCGCGGAAGCGGCGCTCCAGCCCATGCCGGCCCGAGTGCTTGCCGAGGACCAGCGTCGAGCGCGGGATGCCCACCATCTCGGGCTGGATGATCTCGTAGGTCAGCCCGTTCTGGAGCATCCCGTGCTGGTGGATCCCCGCCTCGTGGGCGAAGGCGTTCCGGCCCACGATGGCCTTGTTGGGTTGGGGGAAGACGCCGGTGAGGTACGACAGCAGCTGGCTCGCGCGGTAGATCTCGCGGGGCTCCACGTTGCAACGGAAGCACAGGGCGCCCCCGCGCACCTGCGCGGCGATCACGATCTCCTCCAGCGCGGCGTTGCCGGCCCGCTCGCCGATGCCATTCACCGTGCACTCGACCTGGCGCGCCCCGGCGGCAATGGCCGCGAGCGAGTTCGCCACCGCCAGGCCCAGGTCGTCGTGACAGTGCGCGCTGAGCACGACCTGGTCCGCGCCCGGCACCCGCGCCAGCACGTCCCGGAACATCGCGCCATACTCGTCGGGCATCGCGTAGCCGACGGTGTCGGGCAGGTTGATCGTGGTGGCGCCCTCCTCGATCGCGGCCTGGACCACGCGGCAGAGGAAATCGGGGTCGGTCCGGCTGGCGTCCTCCGCCGAGAACTCGACGTCGTCGGTGAAGCCCCGCGCGCGCCGCACCCCGGCCCGGGCCCGTTCCACGACCTCGTCACGGCTCAGCCGCAGCTTCTCCCGCATGTGGAGATCCGACGTCGAGATGAAGACGTGCAGCCGGGGCCGCTCGGCACCGGACAGGGCCTCGCCGGCGAGATCGATGTCCCGCTCGGTGCAGCGCGCCAGCGCCGCGATGACCGGCCGGCGCACCTCGGCGGCGATCTCCCGCACGCTCCGGTAGTCGCCCTCCGACGCGGCGGGAAAGCCCGCCTCGATGATGTCCACCCCCAGCGCGTCGAGCTGCCGGGCGAGCCGGATCTTCTCCTCCGGGGTGAGGCTGTTGCCGGGTGCCTGCTCGCCGTCGCGCAGCGTGGTGTCGAAGATGAGGACTTCGCTGGTGCCCATAGACGCTTTCGAATCCGGGAAGAGGGTGAACGAAAAGCGCCGCGGACCTTCTGGTCCGCGGCGCCTGGTGCATTCGATCGAGACGCTGCTACTGTCTCACGTTGCTCGTACCGGCACGCCGCGGATTCCCGGGTCCCCGATAAGGAGGGGAAGCAGGAGGCCGAGAAGGACGACGACGAGCGAGAGACCGAGCGGCATGTGGTTCGAAGCTTCCTCGAGTTGTCCGGTGGGCCGCCGAGCGGGTGCCTGAATCGGCGGCGTTCGGGAGGCTAACGTGCGGTGCGGTGCGCTGTCAAGGGGGCCACGCCGGGTTGACGGATACGCCGCGATGCATAATAATACGACCATGAGTCGCGCACGCCTCGCCCCGGTCCTTCTTAATACCGTCCGCTCCACGGGAGCGACCGGGTAGGCCGTCGCGCACGCGATTGCTCCCGGCCCGCTCCCGATGGAGCGGGCTTTTTTCTTGCCCCGGACCCGGCCTCTCCGGCCGGATGGGGCGCCAACCAGCAGGAGGCACCATGGCCGCCAATGGGCAGCGGATCCACCCGGCCGGTTCCCGCGGAGCACCCCCCCACTCCAATCGCCACGCGGCGGTGCCGCCGGATCCGGCGCTCGACCCCTCCGGCGAGCGCGACGCCTGCGGCGTGGGCCTGGTCGCGACCGCCTCGGGCGTGCGGTCCCACGAGGTGGTCGCCATGGCGCTGGAGGCGGTCGCGCGCGTCTCCCATCGGGGGGCGGCCTCCACCGACAACTCCGGCGACGGCGCCGGCCTGCTGACGCAGATTCCGGCCCGCCTCTTCTACCGCGACGCCTACCGGCTCGGCCTGCACCTCCAGCCGGGACTGCCGTTCGGAGTCGGCGCCTTCTTCCTGCCCCGCCCGCCCGAGGCGCTCGCGGCCGCGGTACGGATGATCGAGAGCGTGCTGGCGGCCGACGGCATTCCCTTCCTGGGCTGGCGCGACGTGCCGGTGAATCCCGGCGCGCTGGGCCCGACCGCGCTCGCGTCCTGTCCCGTGATCCGCCAGGTGCTGGTGGGCCGGCCCGCGACGGCGCCCGACGAGGAGGCGTGGGAGCGCGCGCTGTACCTGGCGCGGCGGGAGCTGGAGCGACGAGCGGAGGAGCTGAATCTGCCCGGCTTCTACGTCTGCTCCCTCTCCTGTCGCACCGTCGTCTACAAAGCCCTCCTCACCGGCACCCAGCTCTCGGCCTTCTACACCGACTTCCGCTACCCCGAGTACGAGAGCGCGATCGCGGTCTTCCACCAGCGGTACTCGACCAACACGCTGCCGAGCTGGCCGCTGGCGCAGCCGTTCCGACTGCTGGCGCACAACGGCGAGATCAACACCCTCTGGGGCAACCGCAACGCGATGACGATGCGGCAGCCGATGCTGTCGAGCCCGGTGTGGGGCGCGAAGATCGAGCGGCTTCGCGAGGTGATCTGGCGCGAGGGGAGCGACTCGGCGAGCCTCGACAACGCGATGGAGCTGCTGGTGCGCTCGGGCCGCGATCCGGTCCACACCGCGATGATGATGGTGCCGCAGGCATGGGAGAAGTACCCCGACCTCGACCCCGCCATCAAGGCGTTCTACGAGTACCACCAGTGCGTGCTGGAGCCGTGGGACGGCCCGGCGGCGATCGCATTCACCGACGGCCTGATCGCCGCGGCCGCGGTGGACCGGAACGGGCTCCGCCCCTGCCGTTACAAAGTCCGTCGTGACGGGCTGGTGGTGGCGGGATCCGAGGTGGGTGTGGTGGACCTGGACCCGCGGGAGGTGGTGGAGTCCGGCAAGGTGGGCCCGGGCGAGGTGCTGGTGGTGGACACGGTTCGGGGCCAGGTGATCCGCAACCTCGACGCCAAGCGGGAGATCGCCGGGCGGCGGCCATATGCCCGCTGGGTGGCCCGCTACATGGCCACGCTGGTTCCGGATCCGGGTCGCGTCCCCCCCTCGCCCGACGGGGAGGACCTGATCCGGCTGGAGCGCGCCTTCGGCTACGGGGCCGAGGATCTTCGCATCATCCTGGAGCCGATGGGCAGCGGCGGGGCCGATCCGGTGTGGAGCATGGGGGACGACACGCCGATTCCGCCGCTCTCGGCGGTGCCGCAGAGCGTGTATGCGTACTTCCGGCAGCGCTTCGCGCAGGTGACCAACCCGCCGATCGATCCGCTCCGCGAGTCCATGGTGATGTCGCTCCGGATGCACCTGGGCCGGCGCGGCTCGCCGCTGCTGGAGCGGCCGTCCTACGCCCGGATGCTGCGGCTGGAGCATCCGCTCCTGCTCGACGACGAGATGGCCGCCCTGCGGAACGTGGCCGGGTTCTCCACCGTCACGCTCGACGCGGTGTGGGACGTCGCCAGAGGCGCCGACGGACTCAAGCCGGCGCTCACCGCTCTCCGCCGTGCCGCCGAGCGCGCCGCGAGACGCGGCGCCCGGGTGATCGTCATCAGCGACCGCACCGCGGATCGGCGGCATGCCCCGATCCCGATGCTGCTCGCGATCGGCGCGGTGCGTCAGCACCTGGTGCACACCGGGCTCCGCGCGCGGGTCGGTCTCGTGGCCGAGGCCGGAGACGCACTCGACATCCATCACTTCGCCACGCTGATCGGCTACGGTGCCGAGGCGGTGCACCCGTGGCTGGCGCTCGCCGCGGTCCGCGACGCGTTCGGCCAGGAGGAGAGCCGCCGCGGCGCCGGCCGAAAGGAGCCGGCGGAGCCCCGTCCGTCGCCGCAGGAGGCGGCGCAGCGCTTCCGCGCCGGCGCGGAGAAGGGACTGCTCAAGATCCTCTCGAAGATGGGGATCTCGACGCTCTCCTCCTACTGCGGAGGCCAGATCTTCGAGATTCTCGGCCTGGGACACGAGGTCGTGACCACCTGCTTCTCGGGGACGGCGTCGCCCATCGGCGGAATCGGCTTCGAGGAGATCGCCGAGGACGTGCTCGCGCGGCACCGCGCGGCCTTCCCGCCGGCCGAGGAGGCCGCGTCGACGCTTCCCGATCACGGCCGCGTCCGGTTCAGGAAGGACGGCGAGGATCACGGCTGGGCACCGCCGATCGTGGTGGCCCTGCAGCAGGCCGTGAAGAGCGACGGGAGCGACGCGTACGCCGGCTTTCTGACGAAGAACGCCACTCGCCGCCCCGCGGGGCCCCGCGATCTCGTCGCCGTTCGCAAGGGCGTCCCGGTGCCGCTCAGCGAGGTCGAGCCGGTCGAGACGATCCGGCGCCGATTCGTGTCCTCGGCGATGTCGCTCGGCGCGCTGTCGCCGGAGGCGCACGCGACGCTGTCCATCGCGATGAACCGCATGGGCGCCCGGTCGAATTCGGGCGAGGGCGGCGAGGATCCGCACAACTACCTGCCGGCGGACAACGGCGACCGGGCCGACAACCGGATCAAGCAGGTGGCATCGGCCCGCTTCGGCGTGACCACCGAATATCTGATGCGGGCCGAGGAGCTGGAGATCAAGATCGTCCAGGGCGCCAAGCCGGGCGAAGGCGGCCAGCTGCCGGCTCACAAGGTCACCGAGCTGATCGCCCGGCTGCGGCATGCGGTGCCGGGCATCCAGCTGATCTCGCCGCCCCCGCATCACGACATCTACTCGATCGAGGATCTGGCGCAGCTGATCCACGATCTCAAGACGGTCAACCCGCGCGCCCGGGTCGGCGTGAAGCTGGTCTCGGAGTCTGGCGTGGGGACCGTCGCGGCGGGCGTCGCCAAGGCCTACGCGGACTATGTGCTCATCGCCGGGCACAACGGCGGGACCGGCGCATCCCCGCTCTCCTCGATCAAGCATGCGGGCTCGCCCTGGGAGCTGGGGCTCGCCGAGGCCCAGGCGATCCTGCTGCGGAACGGCCTCCGCCACCGGATCGAGGTCCGCACCGACGGCGGGTTCAAGACCGGCCGCGACGTGGTCCTCGCGGCGCTCCTCGGCGCCGAGAGCTACGGCTTCGGCACCGCTCCCCTGGTGGCGATGGGATGCGCCATGGCGCGGCAGTGCCACATCAACACCTGCCCCACGGGGATCGCCACCCAGCGCGAGGACCTGCGCGCCAAGTTCAAGGGAACGCCGGAGCAGGTGATCGGGTACTTCACGCTGGTCGCGGAGGAGGTGCGCCGGATCCTGGCGGGAATGGGCTTTCGGACGGTGGACGAGATCATCGGCCGGCAGGATCTGCTGGAGCGGGTGGAGCGGCCGGACGTTCCCCGGGCCCAGATGCTCGATCTCTCGGTGCTGCTGGCCCCGACCGACGAGGAAGGCCGTCCGCGGGTGCCGGCCGGCCCGCTGCGCCGCACGGTGCAGCGGAACGAGCGGCCGGGGCTGGTCTCGCTCGACGAGGAGATCCTCGAGGAGCTCCGTCCCTACCTGGAGAGCGGGCTGCCGTTCTCGGGCAGCTACCAGATCTACAATCACCATCTCACGGTGGGCGGGCGGGTGGCCGGTGCGATCGTGGAGCAGACCGGAGACGCCGGGCTCGCTCCCGGCTCCGTCCGGCTCCGCTTCACCGGCTCGGCAGGCCAGAGCTTCGGCGCGTTCACCTGCCGCGGCATGCACCTGGAGCTGGAGGGCGAGGCGAACGACTACGTCGGGAAGGGACTGAGCGGGGGCGAGATCACGATCCGCCCGTTCCGGCGTGCGGCGTACGCCGACGTCTCGCACCAGCACCTGGTCATCGGCAACACGGTGCTCTACGGCGCCACCGGCGGCAGGCTCTTCGCCGCGGGCCAGGCGGGCGACCGCTTCGCCGTGCGGAACTCCGGCGCCATCGCCGTGATCGAGGGCGCCGGCAATCATTGCTGCGAGTACATGACGTCGGGCATCGTGGTCGTGCTCGGGCGCGCCGGCAGGAATTTCGGGGCGGGCATGTCGAACGGGGTGGCGTACGTGCTGGACGAGACAGCCACGTTCGAGAGCCGTCTCAACCAGGACCTGGTCGAGCTGACCGACCTCGAGGAGCGCGACGTCGAGCTGCTGCGGCGGCTGGTGCGGGAGCACGAGGAGCGCACCGCCAGCCCGCGGGCCCGCACCATCCTGGTGCAGTGGGAGAGCTTTCTGCCGCTGTTCCGGAAGGTGACGCCGAGAGGCGCCGACGCCTACGTGGCAGCGACGCGGGAGGCGTACCTCTCGAGCGAGCGGATCGAGGTGGAGCCGGCGCTGGTGAGGCGGAGCGCGTAGCGCACTTCGAGGTCGAGAGCACCGGGCCGGGCCCTGCTCTTGACGGCCACGGGGATTCCCGTAACTTGCTGAACAACAAGCAAGCTTCCCATGAGGTGCCATGGCCTCCGTTCCCGACCGCGAACGCAACCCCGCCCGCACCCGCGCCGCCATTCTCGACGCCGCGGAGAAGTTGTTTGCGGCCAAGGGGTTCGAGGCCACCAGCCTGAACGAGGTGGGCACCGCCGCCGGGGTCTCGCGGGGCACGCCCGGCTACTTCTTCGGGTCCAAGGGCGACCTCTACCAGGCCGTCCTCGATCGCTCCTTTGCGGAGGTCCGGCAAGCGGTCAGGGCGGGCCGGGCGAGAGCGATGGCGAGCAGCCAGAGCCCGGATGCGATCCTCGCCGGCGCCGTCTCCGACTATTTCGACTTCCTTGCCGCGCGCCCCAATTTCATCCGGCTGATCGAGCGCGAGGCGCTCAACGGCGGCCCCCAGCTCGACGAGGTGAGCCATCTCTCGGCGGGCCAGGAGGCGCTGGCCGCGATCAGCGCCGAGCTGGGGCTGGACGACTCACCGTCGGGCGAGGCGGCACAGCTGCTCCTCAGCATCATCGCCCTCTGCTGGTTCCACCTGATCCATGCGCGCACCGTGGCCCCTGCCGTGGGCGTGACGCTGGAGAGCCCGGACGACCTCGAGCGGCGCCGGCGACACATCGTCGGCCTGGTGCTGCATGGGCTCGCCGGGCTCGAGCGCCCTGCGATCTCCACCCTCAACCAACCCTCCGGCCATGACTGACGTACTCGTTCCCACCAGCCCGACGCCCGGCCCCCCCGCCTCGGAGCAGGAGGCGCGCGAGGTCGCCGAAGCCGCGCGCGAGAAAGAATGGCAGGCGCCGAGCTTCGTCCGGGAGCTGTTCGAGGGATCGTTCCGACTGGACCTGGTGCACCCCTTCCCGGCGCCGGATCCCGCCGACCTCGAGCGCGCCCGGCCTTTCATGGAGCGGCTGGAGCGCTTCATGCGGGAGCGGGTGGACAGCGACATGATCGACCGCGAAGGGAAGATCCCCAGCTACATCGTGAAGGGACTGGGCGACATCGGCGCCTTCGGGATCAAGATCCCCGCCGAGTACGGGGGCCTCGGCCTGAGCCAGTACAGCTACACCCGGGCAATCGCGCTGGTCACCAGCCAGGACGGAAACCTGACGGCGCTGCTGTCCGCGGCGCAGTCCATCGGCGTGCCGACGCCGCTCAAGCTCTTCGGCACGCCGGAGCAGAAGAAGCGGTATCTGCCCCGACTGGCCCGGGGGGCCGTGTCCGCCTTCGCCCTCACCGAGAACCAGGTGGGCTCCGATCCGGCGGGCCTGCAGACCACGGCGACGCTGTCGGAGGACGGCAGCCACTACGTGCTGAACGGCGAGAAGCTCTGGTGCACCAACGGAACCATCGCGGAGCTGATGGTGGTGATGGCCCGCACCGGACCGAAGAAGATCACCGCGTTCATCGTGGAGGCCGACTGGCCCGGAGTCGAAGTGGTCCAGCGGCTCCACTTCATGGGACTCAAGGCCATCGAGAACGGCGTCATCCGCTTCCACAACGTGCGGGTGCCGGCGGACAACGTGCTCTGGGGCGAGGGCAAGGGCCTGAAGCTGGCGCTCATCACCCTCAACACCGGCCGGCTCACCCTGCCCGCCTCCGCGGTGGCCGGCTCCAAGCGCGCGCTCGAGTTCGCCCGCCGCTGGTCCGCGGAGCGGGTGCAGTGGGGCGCGGCGATCGGCAAGCACGACGCGATCGCGCAGAAGCTGGGACGGATGGCCGCCGAGATCTTCGCCATGGAAGCGGTCTCCGACCTGGCCTCGCTGCTGGCGGACCGCGGCGACGCCGACATCCGTCTCGAGGCCGCGATGGCCAAGATGTGGAACACGGAAGTAGGCTGGCGGATCGTCGACGACACGCTCCAGATCAAGGGCGGCCGTGGGTACGAGACGGCGGACAGCCTGCGCAGCCGGGGCGAGCGGCCGGAACCGATCGAGCGGATGATGCGGGACTTCCGGATCAACCTGATCTTCGAGGGCTCCAGCGAGATCATGCGGCTGTTCATCGCCCGGGAGGCGGTGGACACCCACCTCCGCGTCGCGGGGGACATCATCGACCCCAAGGCGCCGATGGGGAAGAAGATCAAGGCCCTGCTCCGGTCGGGCGTCTACTACGCCTACTGGTACCCCAAGCTGTTCCTGGGCTGGGGTCACGCGCCGCGCTACGCCGAATTCGGCCGGCTGGCGGGGCACGTGCGATTCGTGGACCGCTCCTGCCGGCGCCTGGCCCGGACGCTGTTCCACTGCATGGTCCGCTTCGGCCCCAGGCTCGAGAAGCGGCAGGCGGTGCTGGGCCGCCTGGTCGAGATCGGCGCGGAGCTGCTGGCGATGACGGCAGCCTGCTCGAGGGCGCAGGCCATGGCCACCCAGGGCGGCGAGGCCGGCAGCGGGGCCGTCGAGCTGGCCGACGTCTTCTGCCGGCACGCGAGGCGGCGGGTGGAGGACCGCTTCCGGGCCGTGTTCGAGAACGACGATGTCGAGACCTACCGGGTGGCGCAGCAGGTGCTGCGCGGAGAGCACGGCTGGCTCGAGGCCGGGATGGTGAGAACTCCGGAAGCGGAGTAGGATTCGTCCATGGCCATCGCCGAAGGCAGAACCATCCCGTTTACGGGACCCGAAGCGGTAGACGTCGGAGTGCTGGAGACGTTCGAGTACGCGGGCCCCGATCAGGAGATCGTGACCGAGACCCGCGAGTTCAGCCCGGTCTGTCCCTACAGCGGGCTCCCCGACTACGCCACGCTCCGGATCACGTACGTGCCGACCGACCGCTGCATCGAGCTCAAGAGCCTGAAGTACTACGTCACCAGCTATCGGAACGTGGGCATCTTCCAGGAGCACGCCACGGCGAAGATCGCCGAGGATCTCCAGCGGGTGCTCCAGGCGAAGCGCCTGGTGGTGACCACGATCTACAATCCGCGGGGCGGGTTCGACACGACCTGCACGGTCGAGCTGCCGGGGAGGAAGTAGCAGCTACCTGACGGACACGACAGCCACCCGACCCCGCGCATCGGCGACGGGTCACTCGAGCGCCCGCTGTCACCCGACAGCGGGCGCTCGGGACGACGGCGGGGCGCCGGTTGCTGGCGAATGCGGCCCGGCGCAAGTTATACTCGAAATCGCACCCCGGCGTTCCCTCCGACGCGTCCTCCGAAGGAGCAGTTAAGTGCCCCAGGACAGCCTCACGATCACCGACAATCGCACCGGACGCACCTACGAGGTTCCGGTCTCCGAGGGCACCGTGCGTGCCACCGACCTGCGCCAGATCAAGGTCGCGGACGACGACTTCGGCCTCATGACGTACGATCCGGCGTTCATGAACACGGCCGCCTGTCGGAGCGCGATCACGTACATCGACGGCGACCGGGGCATCCTCCGCTATCGCGGGTATCCGATCGAGCAGCTGGCCGAGCGGGCGACCTTCCTCGAGGTGGCGTACCTGCTCATCGAGGGCGAGCTCCCCACCCGGGAGCAGCTCGACCGCTGGACCGACACGGTGAAGTACCACACCTACGTCCACACCAACATCACGCGGTTCCTCGAGGGGTTCCGCTACGACGCCCATCCCATGGGCATGCTGCTCGGTGTCGTCGGGGCGCTGTCCACCTTCTATCCCGACGCCAAGAACATCCACGATCCGGCCAACCGCTATCTCCAGCGGGTCCGGCTCCTGGCGAAGTCGCCGACCATCGCCGCCTTCGCGTTCCGCCATTCCCGCGGGCTGCCGCTGGTCTTTCCGGACAACGACCTCGACTACATCGCCAACTTCGTGAACATGACGTTCAGCATCGGCGGCCGTCACAAGCCGAACAAGGTGCTGCAGCGCGCGCTCGAGATCCTCCTCATCCTGCACGCCGACCACGAGCAGAACTGCTCGACCAGCGCGGTCCGCGCGGTCGGGTCCTCCCACGTGGATCCGTTCTCGGCGGTGTCGGCCGGCATCGCGGCGCTCTACGGCCCGCTGCACGGCGGGGCCAACGAGGCGGTGCTGGCGATGCTGGACGAGATCGGGGACAAGAAGAACATCCCGGCGTTCATCAAGGAGGTGAAGGCCGGCGGCGGCCGCCTCATGGGCTTCGGGCACCGGGTCTACAAATCGTACGATCCGCGCGCCAAGCTCATCAAGAAGGTGGCCGACGACGTCTTCCGGGAGACCGGCCTCAACCCCAAGCTCGAGATCGCCCTGGAGCTGGAGCGGATCGCGCTGGAGGACGAGTACTTCATCAAGCGGAAGCTCTACCCCAACGTGGATTTCTACTCCGGACTCATCTATCAGGCGATGGGCTACCCGAGGGAGTACTTCACCGTGCTCTTCGCGCTGGGGCGCATGCCGGGGTGGCTCGCCCAGTGGGAGGAGATGCTGAACGACAAGGACCAGAAGATCGCCCGGCCGCGGCAGATCTACACCGGCAAGGACGAGCGGCCGTTCGTGCCGATCGAGCAGCGCAAGTGACCACGCACCAGCTGGACACGCTGCTCACCGAGCAGCGCCGCTTCCCTCCCCCGGCCGGGTTCGCCGCCGCGGCCAACGCGCGGGAGGAGCTCTACCGGCTCGCGGAGCGGAACCAGGAGGCCTTCTGGGCCGAGCAGGCCCGCGCGCTCCAGTGGATCCGGCCGTGGGACCGGGTGCTGGAATGGACTCCACCGCACGCGAAGTGGTTCGTCGGCGGGCAGCTGAACGCGGCCGCCAACTGCCTGGACCGCCACCTCGACGGGCCCACCCGCAACAAGGCCGCGCTGATCTGGGAAGGCGAGCCGGGCGACCGTCGAGTGCTGACCTACTGGGAACTCGCCCGTGAGGTCCGCAAGGCGGCCAACGCGTTGAAGCGGCTCGGCGTGCAGAAGGGCGATCGAGTGGCGATCTACATGCCGCTCCTGCCCGAGGCCGCGATCGCCATGCTGGCGTGCGCCAGGATCGGCGCGGTGCACTCGGTCATCTTCGGCGGCTTCTCGGCCGAATCGGTGCGCGATCGGGTGAATGACGCGGAGGCGAAGGTGCTGATCACCGCCGACGCCGGCTACCGGCGGGGGCAGGTGCTGCCGCTCAAGCGCATGGCCGACGCCGCCCTGACCGCCACGCCGTCGATCCAGCACTGCGTGGTGGTGCGGCGCAGGGCCGGCAGCGAGGGGGACGAGGCGTTCGCGCAGATGACCGAAGGGCGCGACCACTGGTGGCACCGCCTGCTCGACGCCGAGTCCGCCGAGTGCGAGCCCACGGCGATGGACGCAGAGGATCTGCTTTTCATCCTGTATACCTCGGGCACCACCGGGAAGCCGAAAGGGATCGTGCACACGACCGGCGGCTATCTCACCCAGGTGGCCGCGACCACCCGGTACGTGTTCGACCTGAAGCCCGAGGACGTGTTCTGGTGCACCGCGGACATCGGCTGGGTCACCGGACACTCGTACGTCGTGTACGGGCCGCTCGCGAACGGCGCCACGGTGCTGATCTACGAGGGCGCGCCGGACTGGCCGGAGCAAGACCGCTTCTGGTCGCTGGTCGCGCGCCACGGGGTGACGGTGCTCTATACCGCCCCCACCGCGATCCGGGCGTTCATGAAATGGGGGACCGAGCATCCGGCCCGGCACGACCTCTCGAGCCTGCGTCTCCTGGGCTCGGTGGGGGAGCCGATCAACCCCGAGGCCTGGATCTGGTATCACACCCACATCGGCGGCGGCCGCTGCCCCATCGTGGACACGTGGTGGCAGACCGAGACCGGCGGAATCATGATCACCCCGCTGCCGGGCGTCACCACCACCAAGCCGGGCTCCGCCACCATACCGTTTCCCGGCATCACGGCCGAGCTGGTGGATGCGGCCGGCACGGTGATGACCAGGGGAGGCGGCTTCCTGACGCTTCCGGAGCCGTGGCCCGGCATGCTCCGAACCATCTACCGTGACGACCAGCGCTACCGCGACACCTACTGGTCGCGATTTCCCGGCCGCTACTTCGCCGGCGACGGGGCCAAGCTCGACGAGGATGGGTACTGGTGGATCCTGGGACGGGTCGACGACGTGCTGAACGTCGCCGGCCACCGGATCGGGACGATGGAGGTGGAGAGCGCGCTGGTCGAGCATCCGTCGGTGGCCGAGGCCGCGGTGGTCGGGCGGGCGCACGAGCTCAAGGGACAGGCGCTGGCGGCGTTCGTCACCCTGAAGGACGGACAGCACCCGACGTCCGAGCTCAAGGACGATCTCAAGGCGCACGTGACCCAGAAGATCGGCGCGATCGCCCGGCCGGACGACATCTTCTTCTCGGCCGACCTGCCGAAGACGCGAAGCGGCAAGATCATGCGACGGCTGCTGAAGGACATCGCCGAGGGCCGCGCGCTGGGCGACACGACCACGCTGGCGGATCCGAACGTGGTGAGCAGGCTGAAGGAGATGTACGAGGAGAAGGAGGGATAGTCGAAGCGCGGGACCTTCTCCGCGATCGAAGCCGTCGGGAGAAGGTCCTACTCGGCCCGCGCGTCCTCCTCCAGATACGTGTACCCCTCCAGCCCCGCCACGAAATCGGCGATGAACGAGTTCGCCTCCTGCCGGGTGAGGTCCTTCGCGTTGCCGACCTTGCGGCGGAAAGTGGCGAGCAGGTCGCTGGCGTGGAACTGCACGTAGTTCAGCACCTCGGTCACCGTGTCGCCGTGCACCAGGTCGGTGATCTCGTAGCCCTGCTCCGTCAGCCGCACGTGCACCGCGTTGGTGTCGCCGAACAGGTTGTGGAGGTCGCCCAGGATCTCCTGGTACGCGCCGGTGAGAAAGATGCCGAGGATGTAGGGCTCGCCCTCGGTGACCGGATGCAGCTCGAGCGAGGGCTTTCCCTTCCGTCCCCCGACGAATCGATCGATCACGCCGTCCGAGTCGCAGGTCATGTCCTGCAGGGTGCCGCGCCGGCTCGGCGGCTCGCCCAGCCGATGGATCGGCATGATGGGGAAGAGCTGGTCGATGGCCCAGTTGTCCGGCAGCGACTGGAAGACCGAGAAGTTGCAGAAATAGCGGTCCACCAGCGCCGCCTCGATGTGGGCGGTGATCTCGGGAAAGGAGGTCCTGTCGTCGCCGATGGCCTGCTGCAGCGCGTACAGCGTGGCGAGATAGAGCTGCTCGGCGTCGGCCTTGTCGCGCAGGGAGAACACCCCGCTCGCGAAGTACTCGTGGGTGCGCTCCTTGGCGAACACCGCGTCGTGGAACACCTCCTCGATCCGCTCGGGGCTCAGCGCCTCGAGGTTCTCCGCCATCTCGAGGAGGAGCGGATGCGGATCCTCCCGCAGCGCCGGCGGCGCCGGCTCGACCAGCGACTCCACGTCCGTGACGTTGACCAGCAGGAGCGCGTGGTGTGCCGTCAGCGCCCGGCCCGACTCGCTGATGATGTGCGGCATCGGCAGCTCCTCGGTGCGGCAGGCGGTGCCGATGGTATAGATCACGTCGCTGGCGTACTCCCGCATGGTGTAGTTGACGCTCGCCGGCCGGGTGGAGCGGGAGCCGTCGTAGTCCACGCCCAGGCCGCCGCCCACGTCCACGTGGGTGATGTCGAAGCCCATGCCCCGGAGCTCGGCGTAGTACCGGCTGATCTCCTCCAGGCCGGCCTTGACGTGCCGGATATCGGTGATCTGGCTGCCCAGATGGAAGTGCACCAGCTTGAGCACATCCTTCCGTCCCCGCCGCTCCAGCTCCTTGAGAAGCCGCATCAGCTCCACCGCGGAGAGCCCGAACTTGGAGCGCTCACCACCGCTCTTGGCCCAGCGGCCCGACCCCTCGGTGGCGAGCTTGATGCGGACCCCGGCCGTCGGGACGACGCCCATCTCGTCGGACACCTTCAGCAGGACATCCAGCTCGCCCAGCTGCTCCAGCACGATCATCACCGTGTGGCCCAGCTTCTGGCCCATGAGGGCCAGCCGCATGTACTCCTCGTCCTTGTAGCCGTTGCAGACGATGAGGTGCTTGGTGTCCTCGTTGAGGCCGAGAATGGCCTGTAGCTCGGGCTTGCTGCCGCACTCGAGCCCGACGCCGTAGGGCGTGCCGAACTCCACGATCTCCTGCACCACGTGGCGCTGCTGGTTGACCTTCACCGGATAGACGGTGGTGTAGCTCCCCTCGTACCCGAATTCCTTGATGGCGCTGGAGAACTGCCCCGAGAGGGTCTCGATCCGCGACTTGAGAATGTCGGAGAAGCGGAGCAGCAGCGGCAGGCCGACTCCCTGCGCATGGAGGTCGGTGGCGAGGTGGTAGAGGTCGAGCCCGCGCTTCTTGTTGGCGTCGGGATGCACGGCGACGTGGCCGTCGGCGTTCACCCGGAAGTAGCCGAGTCCCCAGCCGCTCATGTTGTAGAGCTTCTCGGCGTCCTTTACGGTCCAGGCTGGCGGTGCGACGGTCGTGGCGATGTCGAACTCCTGCTGAGGGCGAAGGGGCAATTGTAATGGTAAGCGACAGTCATGGAAAGCGTCGTGGCGGCACCGCTACAGCACCCCCTCCCGGAGCACGGTGCAGCCTCTCTCACCTCCTCTAACTGCCTCCGCAAGGGCGACTTCCGAACCGAGCAAATGCTCCCCTCCCGGGCACGAAGCTCGCACCTCGGGTGGGTGCAGTCCCTGACGCAGAGAGCAGCGGACTGCACCACCGTTCCAAGATCGGGAGGAGTCATGGCCGCGCCCAGCATCATCTCTCGTCGCTACTCGCCCTCGACCCGTCTCCGCCTTCAGGTGCTGTTCGCCCGCGCCTGGGAGGCGCTCGCCGATACGTACCAGGTGCAGGCCGCCGAATTCGTGCGCCGCCTCAAGGTTCAGCTCCCGATCGACGAGGCGCTGGACCGGTTCTTCCGCGAGGTGGGAGTGCCCGCCTCCATGACCGATACGGTCCGGGCCCGGGCCCTGATCGCGCTCGCGCCGTTCATCGAGGATGCCGACGAGCCGCAGGAGAGCACCGCTCCGAGCTGGAGCCCACTGCGTCCCGACCGCCTGTTCGGCGCCATCCGCCGGCGGGCCCGGTTCGTGGAGGAGACCAACCTCGAATGCCGTCTGGCGGCCTCGATCGCCGACGAGGCGGTGGCCACCACGCACGTCCGCATGGCGCTCGACATCGCCGAGCTGCTGGCCGACGAGTGCACGCCCGACGAGGCGATCATGCACTACGTGCGTTCCTTCAACCTTCCGGCCCTCGACGCCCACATCATCTTCCGCCGCGCGATGGCGTGCTGGGCCGAGCGGGATCCGCTCGGTCTCGATCGGGTCGAGCCGGTGACGCCGACGGTGGCGATCTGCGCCAGCGGCGCGCAGGTGGACTTCGGCGGCAGGCTCCGGCTGGGTTTCCGCGCCATCGGCTGACCCTGGCGCCTCCGCTCCGCCTATTATTGGGGAGGCCCGCGTCGGGCCGGAGCGGAGGCATCGGGCAATGGGCTGGACGATCACGCTGGGCCGGGTCGCGGGGACCGAGATCAAGGTCCACCTGACCTTCTTCATTCTGGTCGCGTTCTGGGGCATGGCGGGCTACCAGCAGGCCGGCGCGCCGGGTGCCGTCGCCGCCTGCCTCATGCTCTTCGCCCTCTTCGCCTGCGTGCTCCTCCACGAGTTCGGCCACATTCTCATGGCCAAGCGATTCGGCGTGCGGACGCCGGACGTCATCCTCCTCCCCATCGGCGGCGTCGCCCGGCTCGAGCGCATTCCCGACGAGCCCAGGCAGGAGCTGCTCATCGCGCTCGCGGGGCCCGCGGTCACCCTCGCCATCGTGCTCCTGCTCTATGCCCTGCTCGCGCTCGGCGGCGATGCGCCGAGCTTCGGCCCGCTCGACCCGGATGGACCGTTCCTTCAGATGCTGATGCGGGTGAACTTCTTCCTGCTGGTATTCAACCTCTTCCCCGCGTTTCCCATGGACGGCGGGCGGGTGCTGCGGGCCATCCTCGCGAGCCGGATGGGGCTGGCGGCCGGCACCAGGATCGCGGCCCGGTTCGGACAGGCCAGCGCGGTCGTCGCCGGCCTGTACGCCCTCAGCACCGGCCAGCCCTTGCTCGCGCTGGTCTCGCTCTTCGTCTTTCTGGGGGCCGGTGCCGAGGCTGCGGCGGTCGAGACCCGCGTCGCCGGGGAAGGTCTCAACGCGAGCCAGATGATGGTGACCCACTTCCGGACCATACCGGTGCACGCGACGCTCGCGCAGGCGGTGGAGCTGCTTCTCTCCGGCGAGCAGCGCGAATTTCCGGTGGTGGACAACAGCGGGCGCGTGGAGGGGCTGCTGACTCGCGACCACATCATCAAGGGGATCAGCCAGCGCGGGCCATCGTCGACGGTGGGCGAGGCGATGGCGACGCAGGTGCCGGTGATCTCGCCCCAGCTCGGGTTTCAGGAGGCGCTGGAGCGCCTGCGCTCCAGCGGGCTTCCCGCGCTGCCGGTGGTGGACGACACCGGGCGGCTGGTCGGCCTGCTCACGCTCGACAACATCACCGACCTGCTGCTGGTGCGGCGGGCGCGGGCCTGAGTCCGGCAGCCGCTACGGCGCCGCCGTACACTCCCGCCGGCGCCAGTTCCGGGGCGGGCAGTCGAACCCGCCGCTCTTCCACAGCCCGGCCCCGGCGGCACGCGCCTCCTTCTGAGCCCGCTCCAGGCGCTCGGCGTACTTGACGTTCGGCGGCAGGGTGTACAGCATCGCCCAGCCCTGCCGCACCAGGCTCTCGTTCACCATGCGGGAGCCGGTCCAAACGTAGGCCAGCACCCGGCCGTAGCGGTCACGCGCCGCGACGTCCAGCTCCAGCCGGGCCGCGGTGCCGAGCGGAAGCAGGCGGCGCAGTGCCTCGTGCGCCAGGCGGCCGGGCTCGCCCTGCCCCAGCTCCGGGGTGTCGACACCCAGCAGGCGTACCTTCCGGCCGTCGTGGCAGGTGAAAGTGTCTCCGTCTCCCACCCGCTCCACGACGCAGGAGACGGGTGGGGGCGAATAGGCCCTGGGCGCGGACCCGCAGGAGTGCAGCGCGAGACCCGCTACCAACAGGCCGGCCAGAGCGCGTCGGTGCATGGGCCGGGAATCTAGGGGAGAAGGCCGCGCGATGGCATCGCCGTTTCACCTCGTCGAGCGCACCAGCGCGCTCCCGGCCTCGGCCGAGGAGGCCTTCGCCTGGCACGAGCGGCCGGGAGCACTCGAGCGGCTCCTTCCCCCTTGGGAGCGGATCGAGGTGCTCGAGCGAGGCCAGGGCGTCGGGGAAGGCGCGCGCACCGCGATCCGGCTTCGCGCAGGGCCGGTTCATGTGCGCTGGGTCGCGGTCCATCGGGACTATGTCCCCGGACGGCGCTTCGTGGACGAGCAGGTCGAGGGCCCGTTTTCCCACTGGACCCACCAGCATCTCTTCGAGCCGATGGGGCCGTCGGCATCCCGCTACACCGACCGGATCGAGTTCGCCCCGCCGTTCGGCAGGCTCGGAGCGGCGGCCGGCCTCTGGCTGGCTCGCCCGCGCATCGAGCGCATGCTGGCCTATCGTCACGCCACCCTCCGGGAGGATCTGGCGGCCCACGCCCCCTGCCGGAGCCGTGGCCCCATGCACGTGGCCGTCACGGGGGCGAGCGGCCTCCTGGGCTCGGCCCTGCTTCCCTTCCTCACGACCGGCGGGCATCGCGCGATCCCGGTGACCCGGCGCTCGGACGCCTCGAGCGCGATCCGGTGGGACCCCGCCACCGGCGCGATCGACACCGCAGCCTTCGAGGGGCTGGACGCGGTGGTTCACCTCGCGGGCGAGAACGTCGGCGCTCGCTGGACCCGCGAGCGCAAGCGGCGGATCCGCGAGAGCCGGGCCGGCGGGACCCGGCTGCTGGCCGAGACGCTCGCGGGGCTGCGGCGGCCGCCCCGGGTGCTCGTCTCGGCTTCGGCGGTCGGTGTCTACGGCGACCGGGGCGACGAGGTACTGACCGAGGACGCGACGCCGACCGGACCTCCCGCCGACTTCTTCGTCGAGCTGGGGCGCGAGTGGGAGGCCGCCACCGAGCCGGCGCGGGCCGCGGGTATACGGGTCGTGATCCTCCGCTTCGGCATCGTCCTCACCCCGGCGGGCGGCGCGCTCGCGCGGATGCTGCCCGCCTTCCGGGCTGGCGGCGGCGGCCCCCTCGGAAACGGGAGGCAGTGGGTCAGCTGGATCTCGGTGGACGACGCGGTGGGGGCGGTCCACCACGCCCTCTTCACGGACGAGCTCGCCGGGCCGGTGAACGCGGTCGCGCCGCAGCCGGTGACCAGCCGGAGCTTCGCCGCGACGCTGGGCCGGGTGCTGCACCGGCCGGCCGTGATCCCGGCGCCCGCCTTGGCGCTCGGGCTGCTCTTCGGCGAGATGGCCGAGACCGCGCTGCTCGGCAGCCAGCGGGTCTCGGCCTCGCGGCTGGCGGCCGCGGGCTACGCCTTCCGTCACCCGAGCCTCGAGGGCGCGCTCAGGCACGTGCTGGGACGCGCGCCGTCGCGGTAGCCGCGGCTGCCGGTCCGCCGGCACCGCTGTACCTTCCACCGATGCCGACTTCCCGAGCGGTCGTCCTCCTCAGCGGCGGCATGGACTCGGCCACGGCCGCGGCCGTGGCCCTCGACCAGGGCTTCCAGATCCATGCGCTGAGCTTCCGGTACGGCCAGCGACATGCCACGGAGCTCGAGGCGGCGCGACGAGTCGCCGAAGGGCTCGGCGCGCGCGGCCACGTCGTGCTCGACATCGATCTGCGGGCCTTCGGCGGCTCCGCCCTGACGGGCGACCTCGAAGTCCCCAAGGACACCCCGCTCGACCGGATCGGCTCCGGCATTCCCGTGACCTACGTGCCCGCGCGCAACACCATCTTTCTCTCCTGCGCGCTGGGCTGGGCGGAGACCCTCGAGGCATCCGATATCTTCATCGGCGCCAACGCGCTCGACTACAGCGGCTACCCGGACTGCCGCCCGGAGTACATCGAGGCCTTCGAGCGGATGGCGAACCTGGCGACGCGGGCGGGCGTGGAGGGCCGGCGGCTGCGGATACACACGCCGCTCCTCAGCCTCTCGAAGGCCGACATCGTGAGGCTCGGCACCCGGCTCGGGGTGGACTACGCGCTCACCTGGAGCTGTTACGATCCCTCGCCGGACGGGACGGCGTGCGGCCGGTGCGACGCCTGTATTCTCAGGAGAAAGGGCTTTCGCGAGGCGGGGATGGAGGACCCTGCGACCTACTGGGCGGGCGCGGCCAGCGGGACGTAGACACCATGGCCTACTCCGTCAAAGAGATCTTCTACACCCTTCAGGGCGAAGGCGCCAACACCGGCCGACCGGCGGTGTTCTGCCGGTTCGCGGGATGCAACCTGTGGACCGGACGGGAGGCGGACCGGCCGGACGCCACCTGCCGCTTCTGCGACACCGATTTCGTGGGGACCGACGGCCCGGGCGGCGGGAAGTTCCCCGATCCCGCCTCGCTGGCGGCGGCCGTGGCCGCCGCGTGGCCCGCAAGTGCGCCCGGCGGCCGCCGATTCGTCGTATGCACCGGAGGGGAGCCGCTGCTCCAGCTGGACGAGCCCCTGCTCGCCGCGCTGCACGCGGAAGGATTCGAGGTGGCGGTGGAGACCAACGGCACGGTGGAGCCCCCGCCGGGCATCGACTGGCTCTGCGTCAGCCCGAAGGCCGGGGCATCGGTGGCGGTCCGGCAGGGCAACGAGCTCAAGCTGGTCTATCCACAGGACGGCGCCGAGCCGGAGCGGTTCGAGGGGCTCGGCTTCGACCATTTCTTCCTGCAGCCCATGGACGGCGCGGCCCGGGACGCCAACACCGCCGCCGCGCTGCGCTATTGCCTCGCGCACCCGCGCTGGCGACTGAGCCTGCAAACGCATAAGCTTCTCGGCATTCCATGACGCGGGGCAGAAGGGCCGCCCCATCGCCCTCTGCCCCGCCGAGCATGCACGGTTATTCCGACCGCATCAACCACGCGTTCGCCTTCGCCGCCAAGTACTACGGTGCCGCCGCGCCGGTGGGCGTGGGGATGGACTACCTGGCCCACCCGGCCAACGTCGCCGTCATCCTCGCCCGCTACGGCTGCGAGCAGGTGACCATCGTCGGCGGCATCCTCCATCACGTGCTGGAAGAGGCGAATCCCGACCACCGCCCGACACTCGAGCGGAAGATCGGGGACAAGTTCGGGCCCGTCGCGCTCGCGATCGCGCGGGATGCGCTCGAGCCCAAGTACGACCGGCGCGGCATGGAGCGCCCCTGGCAGCCCAGCAAGCAGGAGTACCTGAGCCAGCTCGCCGCCGCCGAGCCCCGCGCGCTCGACATCTGCGTGGCCGACGAGCTGCACACCTGCGGCTCCACGATCACCGGTCTCCGGCGGCTCGGCGTGGAGTACCTGCGCACTCTGTCGCGGGCGGGCTCGGAGCAGACGATCTGGTGGTACCGATCCATGCTGGAAGTGCTCGACTCCCGGTCGGACTGGCCGCGCCGGGAAATGTTGTCCGAGCTGCGGCTGATGAGCACCGACCTGGTGCGCGGCCTCCGGCTCAGCGAGGAGGAGCTGTGAAGTCGAGGTTCTGGTGGGGACTGGGCGTGCTGTTCGCCGCGGCCTGCGTGCCGGGCGCCAAGGCGCCGGAGCCGCTCAACCCGGTCCGACTCCTTCTCATCAACGACGTCTACGTGGCCGACACGCTCTCGGACGGCACCGGCGGCCTCGCTCGCGTCGCCACGGTGCGCAACCGGCTGGCGGACCAGGGGCCGGTGCTCTTCATTCTCGCCGGCGACGTCCTGAGCCCCAGCCTGCTGTCGAAGTATTATGGGGGCCGCCAGATGGTCGAGGCGCTGAACGCGGCCAAGCTCGACTACGCCACCTTCGGCAACCACGAGTTCGAGCTGCCCCGTGACACCCTGATCGCGCGCATCGCGGAGTCCTCGTTCAAGTGGCTGTCCGCCAACTGCGGTCTGGCCGACGGGAGCCGCTTCCCCAAGGTCGCGCCCTGGGACACCGTGCGGATCTCGGATCATCTGGTGGGCCTCTTCGGGCTCACGCTGAGGGGAGACTACCGGAGCTACGTCCGCTGCGGCGATCCCGACAGCGCCGCCACCCTCGCGGTGGACACCCTCACCGCGCTCAAGGCGGACCTGATTGTCGGCATCACCCATCAGAACGCCGACGCCGACCGGGACCTCCTCGCACGCGAGCCGCGGATCGATCTGATCCTCGGCGGGCACGAGCACGAGGCACAGGACTCGGTGGTCTCCGGAAGGCACGTGCTCAAGGCCGACGCCAATTCGCGCTCGGCGCAGTTCGCCACGCTCTGGGGCGGCAAGGGGGAGTGGCGCCAGGCGGTGGCTCTGGTCCGCATCGACTCCCGGCTCCCCGACGACACCGCGACCGCACGGGTCGCGGAGGCGTGGGCCGACAGCCTGCGGAAGCGGCTGGGGCCCGAGCGCACCGTGGGCACGGCGGAGGCCCCCATCGACGCGCGCGACGCGGTGTCCCGGCGCCGCGAGTCCCCGATCGGCGACCTGGTGACCGACGCCCTCCGCGCCGGCACCGGCGCCGAGGTGGCGCTGCTCAACGCCGGTGCGATGCGGCTCGACGACGTCATCCCCGCCGGGCCGATCAGCAACTACCAGATGGAGAGCATCTTCCTCTTCGCCGACGAGACCCGGATCGTCACCTTTCCGCTGGCCGGAAGCCGGCTCCGGGAAGTGCTGGAGCACGGAGTCAGCGACGCGTCGTTCGGGAGGGGGGGCTTCCTGCAGGTGTCCGGACTTCGGTTCACCTTCGACCACTCCCGGAAGTCCGGAAGCCGTCTGGGCGATGTGGAGCGGGCCGGGGGCGGCCAGATCGCTCCGTCCGACACCGTACGGGTGGCGATGGCCACGTATCCGGCCTGCGATGGCGGAGACGGGTACAGCATCCCCGAGGCCGCCGAAAGCTGCGCCCGGGCGGCCTCCGCGCCGCGGGCGGCCGACCTGCTGATCCGCTACGTTTCCGACTCGCTCGGCGGCAAGGTCAGGGTCCCGCCGGGCGACAGGATCGTGGCAGCCGGCCGGTCCAGCTCGAAGTGATCAAGCCCCGTCTCCCTTCAACCGGCGGCCTCGGGTATTATAGGATATGGCTTCCACGCCTGCCGCTCTCGTAAGTCTCCCAAGTGCTTTTGCCGCAGCGTGCCGGCTCTCCCGAACCGAGGGAGAGCTGTTCGAGCGCTGCCGTGTGGCGTTGGTGCGACGGTTCCAGAACGAGCGGATCTGGTTCGGTCTGGTCTCGCCCACCGAGAGCATCCCGCGCGTCGGGCCCGAGGAGGGGTTCGCCGACGCCGTGGAGGTCGCCCGGCTGGGGAGCGGCGAGACCCAAGTCATCATCCATGCCGACCCCGCCGTGGAAGGCGAGATGCGGGCGGTGGCAATGCCGCTCGCGCTGGGGCTCAGCGTGGTGCTGGAGCTGCGGAGCATCCTGCTCGAGCGCCAGGCCGCGCTCGACGACGCGGTCTTCCAGCTTCGCGCGCTGCGCCAGGTGGCCCGGCTGCTCTCCTCGGTGCACTCCATCGACGAGACCGAGCAGCTCATCCTGGACTTCATGGCGGAGGTGTTCTTCGCCTGGTGGGCCTGCCTCTACCGCCCGGAGAGCACGGTCTACGCGCCCAAGGTCTTCCGCTCCCTCAACGACCGCCTGCGGCCCGCCCCGATAGACCGGGCCGCGCTCGACCACGCGCTGCCCGCCGGAAGCGCCTCCAGCGGCGCGGACGACGTCTCCGTCGCCTCGCTGGTGGGACCCGGCGCCGAGCTGGTGGTGCCGCTCGACGCGGGCGCCGAGCGGATGGCGGTGCTGGTGCTCGGCTCCCGGATCAGCGACAAACTGTACGGACGCGCCGAGCTGGAGCTCGCGGGCACGCTCTCGTTCGCCGCCGCGATCGCGCTCAAGAACTCCGAGCTGGTGGAACAGCTTCACAGCGCGGCCACCACGGACGAGCTGACCGGCCTCTACAACCGCCGGGCGCTGGAGGAGCGGCTCGCCGCCGAGATCTCCCGAAGTCTCCGGCACCAGCTGCACACCAGCGTCCTCCTGCTGGACCTCGACCGCTTCAAGGCGGTGAACGACACCATGGGCCATGCCGCGGGTGATCGGCTCCTGATCCAGGTCGCCCGGATCCTGCGGCAGCAGTGCCGCGCCCTCGACGTCGTGGGCCGGCTGGGCGGCGACGAGTTCCTGGTGATTCTGCCGATGACGAAGCCCGCCGAGGCCCAGGTGTTCGTCGCGCGAGTCCAGAAGAGTCTCCGCGAGCTGGAGGCCAGCCAGCCCGACTTCGGCCCCTGCACCCTCAGCATGGGAATCGCGGAATCCCCGCGGCACGGCACCACGGTGAGCAGCGTGCTCGCCGCCGCCGACACCGCCCTCTACAAGGCCAAGCGCGCCGGACGAAACGCCGTCGAGGTCGCGGACGGCTAGTACGATGGCCCATCCCGAGTTCACCCTGCTCGGCGACGCCGTGTGGCTGGACTTCGTCAATTCGGCGAGGGGACGCACGCCTTCCCCTCCCGACCTGTTGCCCGACGCGGCGGCCTTCGCCCGCTGGGCTCACGCGCAACGCCTGATGCAGCTCGACGGCGGCGCGCCCTACCCCCTCATACGCGACTTCCGGCAGCACCTCACCGCGCTCGCCGAGGCGCTGAACGCCGAGCGCAAGCCGCCCGCCCGGGCGATCGCCGCGATCAACGGGATGCTCGCGACGAGCAGCGGCAGCTGCCGGCTCACCCGGGTCAGCGGCGAGTGGCGCCTGCTGTTCGCCGCATCGAGAGCGCTCGCGCCGCTGGAGGCGGTGGCGCGCTCGGCGGCCACGACGCTCGCCGACCCCTCGGTGATCGTCCGCCGCTGCGCCGGCGAGACCTGCTCGCTCTTCTTCGCCGACTCCTCCCCCAATCGAAGCCGGCGGTGGTGCGCTGCCGCCATCTGCGGGGTCAACCTGCGGGTCGAGCGACGCCGGGGTCCGCTCCGCTGAGCGGCCCCGACCCGCGGATCGCCTTCGAGCGCACGCGCGCGGCGCTGGGATCACGCTACCGGCTGGAGCGTATCGCCTCCGCCTCGGCGGGGCGGGTGCTGTTCGAGGCTCAGGACGAACTGCTCAAGCGCCGGGTCGGGGTGCGGGTCAACTTCTACGCGGACGACGGATCCCGCGCGTGGTTCATGCGGGAGTCGGAGGCGCTGGGCCAGCTCGACGATCCAGCGATCCTGCACGTGTACGACGCTGGCCAGGACGGCGATCTCGCCTATCGGATCGGCAACTGGGTGGACGGCGAGAGCCTCGAGGAGGCGGTGCGCCGCGGCCCGAGGCCGATCCCGACGGTGCTCGCGCTCGCGCGGGACCTGCTCGGCGCCCTGGAGCACTCGCACGTGCGGGGGATCATCGTCCGCGCCATCTCGCCGGCCTCGGTCATCGTGAGCGCCGGCGGCCGCGCCACCGTCACCGACCTGCGCTACTGCAGCTATTGCCTCGCGGCCGTGCCGCCGAGCGCCTCCCTGCCGGCCCCGCCGTTCGTGGCGCCCGAGATTCGCGCCGGGGGCGCCGGGGATCCCGCTTCCGACATCTACACGGTCGGGGCGATCCTCTTTTTCGCAGTCACCGGCCAGGAGCCCGCCGCGGACCCGGCCCAGGTGCGGCGGCCCACCGAGCTGCGGCCCGCGACCCCCACGGTCATCGAGCGCATCGTGCTGCGGGCGCTCGAGGCGGCGCCGGAATCGCGCTACTTCACCGCCGCCGAGATGCTGGAGGACTTCGCGTCGTATGCGGGCAACTACGACATCGCGCCGCCGACCCTGGGCGGCGCGGCGGCCGCCGCCACCGAGGACCGGACTCGATGGGAGCAGCGTCTGCGCCGCGCGCTGGGCGACGACTACGAGCTGCTCGAGCTGCTCGGAACCGGGGGCTTCGGGCGGGTCTATCGGGTACGGGACCTCCAGCTCGAGCGGCTGGTCGCGCTCAAGGTGCTGCATCCCGCACTGATCCGGGATCCCACCGTGGTGGAGCGCTTCCGCCGAGAGGCGCAGCTCGCGGCCAGGCTGGATCACCCGAACATCGTGAACATCTACGACATCGGCGGGCGGTCCGGCCTGATCTGGTACACGATGGAGCTGATCGAAGGGCCCAACCTCGCGCAGCTGGTGGAGCGCGAGGGTCCGCTGCCGCTGCCCAAGGTGCTGCGCCTGCTGAGGGAAGGGCTGTCGGCGCTGGCCCACGCGCACGGGTTCGCACTGGTTCACCGCGACATCAAGCCGGAGAATCTGCTGATCGCCGCCGACGGGAGCCTCCACATCACCGACTTCGGGCTCGCGCTGGCGCTTCGGGGGAAGTTCGGGGGTGCCACCAGCCAGAGCGGCACCCCCCAGTTCGCCAGCCCGGAGCAGCTGCTGGGCGAGCGGGTGGACCAGCGATCGGACCTCTACAGCCTGGCGGCCGTCGCCTACTATGCCCTGCTGGGCCGGCCTCCCTTTCCGGGGCTGACCGTTGAGCAAGTACTCGCTAAGCAGACGACCAATCAGCTGCCGGACGCGAAGGAGAAACGGGAGGATGTGAGCGAGGTGCTGGAGGAGGTCCTGGATCGGGCCTTGAGCGCGAACGTCGAGGCCCGGTACGCGTCCGCCGCCGAGTTTCTCCAGGCGGTGAATCAGGCGGCCGAAAGCGGGCCTCGAGAGCCGGTCGTGGACTGGGCCCGGGCGGCGGCCCGGTGGCTCCGCGGTTCCCCTCTTGACTAACGCCAGCCGCTCTACAGATTTGTCCCCGCGACAGCCCCCTTCGGAGCTCCTAAAGAGTCAACATCGGATTCTAAAGACCCGGGATCCCTACAGACGGGTCTTTCATTTTTTATGACGCAGGACGGGCCTGCGTTCATAAAAACTCGGTGTGCCGGTTTATCCGGCCCCGACGCAGTCAAACAACAATGGAGTAGGACCAATGGCTCGCACCCTCGGCACGGTGAAGTGGTTCAACGACGCAAAAGGTTTCGGTTTCATCACTCCGGAGAATGGGGACAAGGATTGCTTCGTCCACCATACCGCCATCAAGGCGGACGGCTTCCGCAGCCTCTCCGAGGGTGACCGGGTGGAGTTCGACATCGTGCAGGGTGCGAAGGGCCCCGCCGCCGAGAACGTCACCAAGGTGAAGTAACTCGTTCGGGACAGACCTTCAGAACGAAGCGGGCCGCCCGAGTGGGCGGCCCGCGTCGTATTTTCCCGGCCGGGAGATCGGTCGCTGCGCGCGGGCCGACTCGATGCTCCGCGCCGGGCACTTGTGCCGGGATATCACGCGTCCCCGCGTCAGATGGTACGGAGTG
>CAMPKP010000002.1 GCA_946887295.1 uncultured Gemmatimonadota bacterium
ATCCAGCAGCAGATCAACCAGGTGGGCGGGGCGGTGGCGTATCGCGCCCCCACCTTCGCGATCGGGGGCTCCGCGTACCATCGCACGCGATGGACCGCTCTGGACGTTCGCGGGACGCTCGGATGGAACCCGGTCGCGGCCCTCGCCGCCGGGGTGGAGGCGGTTCATCAGCGGCACTACGGGGGGCGCAACTCGGATTTCGTCGCCCTCACCGCCGGCCTTCAGCCGGTGCGCGGACTCTCGCTCACCGGCTCGGCGCGGCTGGGGGACATGGTGGCGGCGCCCGCGATCCCGGGCGACACCGCCCAGGAGCTCTCGGACTACAGCGCGGCAATCGCCTGGGACCGCGAGCGGCTCGGCCTGCGCCTGGGCTTCACCCACACCGCGCCGTTCAGCCCGTTCGGCTACTCGGAGTTCATCCGCATCGGGGCCATCGGCCCGGCGCCCGAGGTCGACTGGCTCACGGCGAGCGCCCGGCTCGCGCCGCTCCGCTGGCTCACGCTGGAGGGGTGGTACAGCGATCCCCGCGACGTCACGCCGGAAGGGATCCCGCCAAGCCATTCGGTGTCGGCGGTGACGCTGCGCTCCAAGTTCCTGCGCCAGTTCCCCAGCGGCATCTTCGACCTCAAGCTGCGCTTGAGCGTGGAATCATGGGGCAGCGGGGTGATCGGGCGCGACGCCGCGGGCGAGCCGATCCGGCTCAAGGGCGCGACGTTCTTCCGTAGCCTGCTTCAGGTCCAGCTTCAGAGCTTCTCGATCTTCTGGGACCGCGGGAATCTGAGTGCCTCGAGCCTGACCTACGTGCCCGGTTTCGAGATCCCGGCGTACGGAAGTGTGTTCGGCGTGCGGTGGGAGTTCATGAACTAGATTCTCGGGCGGGCGCCGTAAGCCATTGATCTTCAATGAGTGTGGATGCCCTGCCTGTGATGCCGGGCGAAGCGGAGGAGACCGGGGACCGCTGCGCCTCCTTCGCTTCGCTCAGGGCGCCGGATCCGCCCCGCATGCGGACGTCGCTCCGTCGCGTCCAGTCCCTACCAGCAACCCACTTTCCCGGCTAAGTTTCCCGGCTTTCCCGGCATCAGGGAGGTCCTCTGCCCTACAGTATGACCGGCTTCGGTGCGGCCGAAGGCGCGGTGGCGGGCGGCTGGATCAGACTCGAGATACGAACCGTCAACCACCGACACTTCAACCTCGCCACCAAGCTGCCCGGGGAGCTTGCCGGGCTCGAGGGTGAGGTCCGGGAGCGGCTTCGCCGCGAGTTCGACCGGGGCCACGTGGCGGTACAAGCCAGGTGGACCGAGTACCCGGAGCGCGCGAGCGGCTTCACCGTGGATCTGGAGCGGGCCCGTCTGGTGACCGAGCGGCTGCGGGAGCTCCAGGGAGCGCTGGGCCTCGGCGGCGAAGTGACCCTGGAGATGGTGGCGCGGCAGCCCGAGGTGGTCTCCCTGTCGGGCAACGACCAGGCGGAAGTCTCCTGGGCCGAGCTGGAGCCGCTCGTCGCGAAGGCCGCGGCGGAATGCCGAGCCATGCGAGCGCGAGAGGGCGAGGCGCTCACCGCGGAGCTGCGTCACCGGCTGGATCTGCTGGAGGCTGCCGCCGGGCGCATCGCCACCCAGGCCCCCGAGCGGCTGGTCCGGGAGCGCGATCGCCTCAGAGCGGCGGTGGCCGAGCTGCTCGATGGCCGGCCGGTGGACGATGCCCGCCTGGCGCAGGAGGTGGCTTTCCAGGCCGACCGGCTGGACATCACCGAGGAGCTGGTGCGGTTCCGGGCGCACGTGGCGGCGGCACGTGAGGCGTTGTCGGCCGACAGGCCGGCGGGCAAGCAGCTCGGCTTCCTGGCGCAGGAGCTCGGTCGCGAGGTGAACACCATGGGCGCGAAAGCGAACGACGCCCGGATCGCGCACGAGGTCATCGGGATGAAGGGGGAGCTGGAGAAGCTCCGGGAACAGCTCGAGAACCTCGAGTGAAGCCGTTCCTCCTCGTGTTGTCCGCGCCGTCCGGAGGCGGGAAGAGCAGCATCGCGCGGAATCTGCTGCAGGGGCGGGACGATCTGGGGTACTCGGTCTCGGCGACGACGCGGCCGATGCGCGAGGGCGAGCGCGAGGGCGTGGACTACCACTTCCTGAGCCGGGAAGAGTTCCTGCGGCGCCGGGAGGCCGGTGAGTTCCTGGAAACGGCCACGTACGGCGGCCATCTCTACGGAACGCTGCGGAGCGAGATCGACCGCATCTTCAGCCGCGGGCGTCACGCGGTGCTCGACATCGAGATCGAAGGCGCCCGGCAGATCCGGGCCAACTTCCCGAACTCGCTGCACGTGTTCGTGCTGCCGCCGTCGGCGGAGGTGCTCATCGGCCGGCTGAGGGGCAGGAACACCGAGCCGCCCGAGGTGGTCCGGGAGCGCATCACCCGCGCGGCCGACGAGCTGGCCGCGGTGGCGGAGTACGATTACGCCCTGGTCAACCAGGATCTCGTGGTGGCGGTGGCGCAGGTCGCCGCCATCCTCGATGCGGAGGCCCGCCGGGTGTCCCGGCAGGACGACCTCCCCAGGTTCATCGACCGGTTGCGGCATGATGTCGTGACCGCGGTCGAGAAGATCTAGTCATCACGCTTCGAAGGAGTGCAGGCACATGCGCATCATCACACCGACCGAAGTCGCCAAGCAGGCCGGGAACAAGTATCTGGGGGTTCTGGTCGCGGCGAAGTTCGCGCGGTACCTGAACGAGTTCCCCAAGGATCAGCTGGCGCACCAGGGTGAAAAGCTCACCACCAAGGCGCTGCAGGCGCTGATCGACGGCGAGCTGAACTACAAGCTGGTCCGCCGCCGCCGCTCCGAGGCCTGAGCGTGTGGGCCGGCCGCCACGTCGTCCTCGGCGTGTCGGGCGGGATCGCGTGCTACAAGAGCTGCCATCTCGCCAGGCGCCTGACTGAGGCGGGGGCCCGGGTGGACGTCGTGCTCACCCGGAGCGCCGCCGAGTTCGTCGGGCCGGTCACGTTCGAGTCGCTCACCGGGCGCCCGGTGCTCACCTCCCTCTGGGAGCCGGGCCGGGCGCTCGCTCACGTCAGGCTGCCGCAGGCGGCCGATCTCGTCGTGGTGGCGCCCGCCACGGCCCATCTCCTCGCCCGCATGGCGCAGGGCCTCGCCGACGACGTGCTCACCACGCTGCTGCTCGCCCGTACCGCCCCCGCCCTCGTCGCGCCCGCCATGAACGACGAGATGTACGCCCGCCCCGAGACCCAGGCCAACCTGGAGCGGCTTCGCTCCCGCGGCGTCGTCGTGGTCGGGCCTGAAGTCGGCGCGCTGGCCGAAGGTCCGTCGGAGCGGCCGGGGCGGATGAGCGAGCCCGACACGATCCTGGCGCATGCGGCGCGGGTGGTGCGGGGCCGGGGCAGGCTGGCCGGCCTGCGGGTGGTGGTCACCGCAGGCCCGACCCGCGAATCGATCGACCCGGTCCGGGTGGTGACCAACCGGTCGAGCGGCAAGATGGGCTATCGCCTGGCGGAGGTCGCCTGGGAACGAGGCGCCGACGTCGTTCTCATCTCGGGGCCGGTCGCGCTGGCACCGCCGCTCGGCGTCACCCTGCGGCGGGTGGAGAGCACCAGCGATCTGGAGACAGCGGTACGAGGCGAGCTCCCCTCGGCGGACGTGCTGGTGATGGCCGCGGCGCCCGCGGATTTCCGGCCCAGCGATCCCAGCTCGAGCAAGCGCTCGCGCATAGACGGCGCCCTGGCCATTCCGATGGAGCCGACCGAGGACATCCTGAGCGGCACCCGCGAGCTCAGGAAAGCGGGGAGCGTCATGGTCGGCTTCGCGCTCGAGACCGGGGACGCACTGGCCAAGGGGCGCGCGAAGCTGGAGCGCAAGGATCTCGACTTCATCGTCGTGAACGACGCCCTCGAAGCTGGAGCCGGATTCGAGCACGACACCAACCGGGTCGCCGTGATCGGACGCGACGGCACGCCGCAGATTCTCCCGCTGCAATCCAAGCGAGAGGTGGCGGAGGCCATTCTCGACGCCGTGGAGCGGTCCCTTGGATGAGCTGCGGCGGCGGTACCTGATCCAGCAGGTGGAGCTGGGAGGGCCTGAGGTGATTCTCGGCCGGGGGCAGGCGCCGGCGCCCCAACCTGAGCCGGCACCCCGGCCGGAGCGTCAGGCGGCGCCGGCGCCGCCCTCGGTCGAGAGCGCGCAGCCCAAGTGGCTCAAGGGTGCGCCTCCCATTCCGGGTCCCGGTCTCACCATCACCTCGGCCGATCCGGTCCTGCTCGGCAACGACCTCGCCGCGCTTCCCACCATCGAGGCGATCGCCGAGCGGATCCGCACCACGTACTGCTGCGGGCTCTGTCCCGGGCGGACCAACGCGGTGCCCGGGGAGGGCAATCCGCAGGCGCGCATGGTGCTCATCGGCGAGGGCCCCGGCGCGACCGAAGACGCGACCGGCCGGCCGTTCGTGGGCCAAGCGGGGAAGCTGCTCGAAGGAATTCTCGAGGCTATTGAAGTTCCCCGTGATTCAGTGTACATCACCAACATCGTCAAATGCCGGCCCCCCCAGAACCGGAAGCCCCTGCCCGATGAGATCGCGGCCTGCATCCCCTATCTGCACCGACAGCTGGAGCTCATTCGTCCGAAGGTGATCCTCGCCATGGGCGGGACCGCGGGCGAGGCACTGCTCGGTGTGAGAAAGGGACTGGGGGAGCTGCGGGGCAAGGTGCACACGTACAACGGCATTCCGCTGATCGTGACGTACCATCCCGCGGCCCTGCTCCGCAACCCCAACTGGAAGAAGCCGACCTGGGATGACGTCCGTATCGCCCGACAACTTCTCGACCGCTGATCCGTACGTCGGCCGGTCCGCGCCCTGGAGCTCCGAGGCCGAGCAGGCGGTCCTCGCGGCGATGCTGCTGGATCAGGACGCGGCGCTCCGCGCGGCGGAGCTGGTCGACGACTCCATGTTCTACCGCGAGGGCCACCGCCGGCTCTTCCGGGCGATGGTGGCGCTGGTCGAGCGCCGTGTGGTCATCGACCACATCACCCTCCGCGACGAGCTGCTGCGCCGCGGCGAGCTGGAGGCCGCCGGCGGCCTCGACTATCTCGCCGAGCTGGTGGACGCGGTGCCCACCGCCGCCAACCTCGAGTTCCACGCCCGGATCGTCCGCGACAAGGCGATCCTGCGGCGGCTGATCGAGACCTCCACCGGCATCATCACCGAAGCGTACGACGGCCACTCCACCGCCACCGAGCTGCTCGACGTCGCCGAGTCGCGGATCTTCAAGATCTCGCAGCAGCGCGGCGACGAGGGCTTCACCCGCATCAAGGAGATGCTGTGGCCGACGATGGAGCGCATCGAAACGCTCCAGCGCAGCGGGAAGGCGATTACCGGGGTGCCGAGCGGATTCGTAGACTTGGACGCGCTCACCTCCGGCTTCCAGGCCTCCGAGCTGGTGGTGGTCGCCGCCCGGCCCTCGATGGGCAAGACCGCCTTCTGCCTCAACATCGCGGCCAACGCCGCGGCCGAAGCGCAGGGGGTCGCCATCTTCTCGCTCGAGATGTCGAAGGAGTCGCTGGTGCAGCGGATGCTCACGGCCACCGCCCGGGTGGACAGCCACCGCGTGCGGCAGGGCACGCTCCGCGATTCCGATTTCACCCAGCTCGCGCGGGCCGCCGGCCTGCTTCAGACCTACCAGATCTGGATCGACGATACCCCGTCCATCACCCTGTTGGAGATGCGGTCCAAGGCGCGCCGCCTCAAGATCGACAGCGACCTCAAGCTGGTCATCGTGGACTACCTCCAGCTCATGCGGAGCCCCGAGTACTCCGAGAACCGGGTGCAGGAAATCTCCGACATCTCCCGTTCCCTCAAGGCACTCGCGCGCGAGCTGGAGATTCCCGTCATCGCCCTTTCCCAGCTCTCGCGCGCCTCCGAGCAGCGCGGCGGCGAGCGCAAGCCCATCCTCTCCGATCTGCGCGACTCCGGCGCCATCGAGCAGGACGCCGATCTCGTGGTCTTCATTCACCGCCCCGAGTACTACGACCGCGAGGACGAGTCCAAGCGCGGACTCGCCGAGATCATGCTGGCCAAGAACCGCAACGGACCCACCGGCGACGTTCAACTCAAGTTCACCCGCGAATACACCCGGTTCGACAGCTTCTCGGCCCGGGAAGATCCGGAATAATCATGGCGCGTGCCCGGTCGGTCTACCGCTGCACCGAATGCGGTCACGAGCACGCCAAGTGGGTGGGGCGCTGCGAGGGATGCGGCGAATGGAACTCGGTGGCGGAGGAGCCGGTCGCGTCCCGACGGACCGCCGAGGCCGGGGGACGGCGGAACGTCGGCACGTTCCGGACCGCCGACGTTCCGCCGGCGCGCCTGCGCGACGTCGCCACCGCGCCGCTCCAGCGCTGGCGGACCGGCATCGATGAATTCGACTTCGTGCTCGGCGGGGGCATCGTGCCGGGCTCGATGATCCTGATCGGCGGCGAGCCGGGCATCGGAAAGTCCACGCTGCTGCTGCAGGCGGCGGCGCGGCTGGAGACAGTGGGGCGGACGGTGCTCTACGCCAGCGGCGAGGAATCGCCCGATCAGATCCGGCTCCGGGCGGAGCGGCTGGACGAAGACGCGGGCGCGGTGCACGTCCTGGGCGAGACCCGGCTCGAGGCGATCGTCGCGGCCGCCGGTGTCGTCTCGGCCGACGTCGTCGTCATCGACTCGATCCAGACCGTGTACACCGACGCGCTGGAAAGCGCCCCGGGCAACGTCGGCCAGGTGCGCGAGTGCTCGGGACAGCTCATGCGGTTCGCCAAGGAGAGCGGCACCGCGGTCATCGTGGTGGGTCACGTCACCAAGGGCGGGGGCATCGCCGGTCCCAAGACCCTCGAGCACATCGTGGACACCGTGCTCTACTTCGAGGGCGAGGCCGCGCTCGACGACCGCCTGCTCCGCGCCACCAAGAACCGCTTCGGCTCGGTCGACGAGCTCGGCGTCTTCTCGATGACCGAGCGCGGGCTCGTCGCGGTGCCGAACCCGTCGGCGGTCTTCCTCGCGGCCCGGGCCGACGGCATCAGCGGCAGCGCCGTCACCGCGTTGATGGAAGGCACGAGGCCGGTGTTGGTGGAGGTGCAGGCGCTGGCCGCGAAGTCGGGTTACGGCACGCCCCAGCGCGTGGCGACGGGAATGGACCCCAAGCGGCTCGCCGTCCTGCTCGCCGTGCTGGAGCGGCGGGCCCAGACCTCGTTCGCCGATCTCGACGTCTTCGTTCAGGTTACCGCCGGCGTGCGGCTCTCCGAGCCGGGCGCCGACCTCGCGGTGGCGGCGGCGCTGGTCAGCAGCCTGTACAACCGCCCGGCTCCGGCGGACGTGATCTTCCTGGGTGAGATCGGCCTGGGTGGGGAGATCCGGCCCAGCGGCGCGATCGAGCGCCGGATCGCCGAGGCCGCGCGACTCGGGTTCCGGCGGGTGTTCGGCTCCTCGCGCAGCACGTCGCAGGTCTCCGGCGTCTCCGTGGTCGGCCTCGACCACGTCGAGCAGCTGGTGCGCACCCTTGCCGCGTGACGTGGGCGTCGTGGTGGTCGCCGCGGGCCGGGGCACCAGAATCGGCGGCGATCTTCCCAAGCAGTATCTCCCCATCGGCGGCGTACCCATCCTGCTGCGGGCCATCCGACCCTTCAGCAGTCATCCCGATGTCGAGCAGGTGGTGGTCGTCCTCGCGGCCGCCGACGCCGAGAGCCCGCCCGACTTCCTGTCGGCCCTGACGGGCGAGGCACTGACGATCACCGCCGGCGGGCGGGAGCGCTCCGACTCGGTCGCGGCGGGGCTCCGCGCCCTCCGGGACGGGTGCGAGGTGGTGCTGGTTCACGACGGCGCCCGGCCCTTCGTGGACCGGGCGGTGATCGACGCCGTCATCGCTCACGCTCGGGCCGGGCACGGTGCGGTCGCGGCGGTGCCGGTGAGCGACACGATCAAGGAAGCGGCGGGTCCGGACCCGACGCTGATCGGGCGCACCGTGCCGCGCGCCGGGCTCTGGCGAGCGCAGACGCCGCAGGGATTTCCCCGCCGGCTCCTCGCCGACGCCTACGCGCGGGCCGGCGCCGGCGGGGGCGGGGCGACGGACGACGCGGCCCTGGTCGAGGCATACGGCGGCACGGTGCGCCTGGTGCCCGACTCACCGCGCAACATGAAGATCACGACCCGAGACGATCTCGCTGTCGCGGAGGCGCTCGCCGAGGCCGGCCGATGACCCTGCCGTTCCAGTCGGAGCGAGAGGTGGAAGCCGCCATTCCGGTGGTGGCCGCGCATCTCGAGCGCGGCGGGCTCCTCGCCTATCCCACCGAGACGGTCTATGGGCTCGGATCCAACCCCTCACGGCCGGCGCTCGCCGCACTCGCGCGGCTCAAGGGCCGCGAGCCGGGCAAGCCCTTCCTGGTCCTGGTGTCGGGCCGAGCCATGGCAGAGGAATGGGGCCTCGTGCTGTCCCCGTCGGCTCGGGCACTCTCCGCGGCGTTCTGGCCCGGCCCGCTGACACTGGTCCTGCCGGGGGGCGAGGGCCGGTTGCCCGACGAGCTGCGCGGCAAGGAGGGCGGCATCGCGGTGCGCCACACCTCGCACGTGGGTATCGCCCGCCTGGTGACCGCTACCGGCGTGCCGCTCACCTCGACCTCCGCCAACCGCCCGGGCCATCCCGCCGCGCCGGGGCCCGACAGGATCGGCGAGGTCTTCCGGGCCGAGATCGATCGGGGAGAGCTGCTGGTGCTGGATGGAGGAGTGCTGGGCAACGTGCCTCCCTCCACGCTGGTGGACTGCACCGGATCGGTTCCCCGGCTGGTACGCGAGGGCGCGATCCCGCGCGCCGAGCTGCGGCGCGCCGCAGGCCGACTGGCGCCCTGACCCGGCTATCTTTTGACATGCACGTCATCTTCGTCTGCACCGGGAACACCTGCCGCAGCCCGATGGCCGAGGGATTGTTGCGCCAGGCGCTGGCGGCGCGCGGGATCGATCAGGTGACGGTGGCCTCGGCCGGCACCGGCGCATGGGAGGGCGCGCCGGTCTCCGAGGGCGCCTATCTGGTCGGGCTGGAGCATGGGCTGGACCTGAGCGAGCATCGAGCCAGGCTGCTCACCCGCGATCTGGTGCGCGAGGCCGATCTGGTGCTCACGATGTCCGGACATCATCTGGCGCGGGTGGCGGAGCTGGGTGGAGAGCACAAGGTGCACCTGCTCGGCTCGTACGCCGGCCGCGACGCCGGTCGCTCCGAGGTGACCGACCCCTTCGGCTCCGAGCTCGCGAGCTACCGGACTACCTTCGGCGAGCTGCAGGAGCTGATCGGCCAGGTGGTGAGCCGCGTCGCCGGCATGGTGCGGTGATCGACGGCAAGTCCCGGGTCTTCGCCCTGCTCGGGCACCCCGTGGTGCACTCCCTCTCCCCGGCGATGCAGAACGCCGCCTTCCTGGCGCTCGGCCTGCCGGCGGTCTACGTCGCCATCAGCTGCGCCCCGGACGATGTCGCGCCCCTGATTCGGTCGCTGGCGCGCGCCGGGGGAGGCGGCAACGTCACCATTCCCCATAAGGAAGCCGCCGCGCTCGCGGTGGACCGCCGGCTCGACGAGGCCGACGAGGTCGGGGCCTGCAACGTCTTCTGGAGCGAGCAGAGCACGATACTCGGCGGCAACACCGACGTCGAAGGGCTGCTGCAGGCCATCGAGGCGCTGCAGCCGCCTCCGGGCCCCTGGTTGATCATCGGCACCGGTGGGGGAGCGCGAGCCGCGGTCGTGGCGGCCGCGAGATGCCATGCTCGCGTCGCGATCTCGTCCCGTGCCCCGGACCGCGCCGCGGCTTTCGAGCGCTGGGTGGCGGAACGGGGAGTGGAGCGGGCCTCGCCGCGGGAGTGCCGTCTCGTCATCAACGCCACGCCTCTGGGGCTTCGCGCGGACGATCCCCTCCCGATAGAGCCGAGCGAGGTGGCCGGGGCCGCTGCCGCGCTGGACATGGTGTACCGCACGGGAGAGACGCGGTGGGTCCGCGCGATGCGCGCGGCGGGCTGTCGTGCCGCGGACGGCCGCGGGATGCTGGTGGCGCAGGGGGCCGCGGCGCTCGAGCTCTGGTTTCCGGAGGCCGACGCACCTACCGAGATCATGCGAGCCGCGGTCGATGCCGCGCTTCGCTGAGCGCGTCGCGGGCTGGCGCTCGTCGCTGGCCGAGCTGGAGCGCTGGCTTCTTCCCGGCGCGTGCCTCCTCTGTGAGGCGCCCATCGCCGCGCGGGAGGAAGACGCCCTGATCTGCGGCCTCTGCCGCTCGCGCTGGCGGAGAATTCCCGGCCCGCTCTGCGACCGCTGTGGCCAGCCTGCGTTCGCCGGCCTCGCCTGCCGGATCTGCTCGGCGTGGGGGACGGAGCTGCGGCGGGTCCGGAGCGCCGTGTGGCTCGAGGAATCGGCCCGGGGCGCGGCCCATCGACTCAAGTACGAGGGCTGGTGGCGGGTGGCCGAGGCCATGGCGGACGCGATGCGGGGCCTCGAGCCATTGACCGCGGGAGTATCCTTGATTCCTGTTCCGCTCGGCGGCCGACGCCTGCGGCAGCGCGGATACAACCAGAGCGAGCACATCGCACGGGCTCTCGGGCGGCTGATCGGAGCGCCGGTGCGATGCGGCGTGCTCCGCAGGGTACGGGAGACCCGGACCCAGACGGCGCTGACGCCGGAGGCGAGGCAGGCGAACCTGGCCGGCGCCTTCGCCTGCCAGGGGGCAGAGGGTCTGGCGGCGGTGCTGGTGGACGACGTGTTCACGACCGGCGCGACGCTCGTCTCGGCTGCCGCGGCGCTGGCGGCCGCGGGCGCGGCGAGTGTGGACGGCGTGACCTTCGCGAGGGCGACGGAACCCGTGGCCGGGTGACGGCTGTTCAGGGACACGGGCGCCAACCAATCGACAGGCACAAATCCGGGAGAGAGAGCGTGGCAATTCGCATCGGCATCAACGGCTTCGGGCGCATCGGTAGGAACACGTTGCGCGCGGCCAAGAAGCTCGGCTATAAGGAGCTCGACTTCGTCGCGGTGAACGACCTCACCGACACCAGGACTCTGGCGCACCTGCTCAAGTACGACTCGGTTCACGGGCGCTACCCGGGCGACGTGAAGGCGGAGAAGGACTCCCTGGTGGCGGACGGCGATACCATCCGGGTCCTGTCGGAGAAGGATCCCGCCAAGCTCCCGTGGAAGGATCTCGGCGTGGACGTCGTGCTCGAGTCCACCGGGCGGTTCACCGATCGGGACCAGGCAGCACTCCATCTGGCCGGCGGCGCGAAGAAGGTCATCATCTCCGCTCCCGCCAAGAAGGAGGACGTCACCCTGGTTTACGGGGTGAATCACCAGGCGTACGACCCCGCCAAGCACCACATCATCTCCAACGCGAGCTGCACCACCAACTGCCTGGTGCCCGTCGTCAGGGTGATTCTGGACCGGTTCGGGTTCGTCAGCGGCTTCATGACCACGGTGCACTCCTACACCAACGACCAGCAGATCCTCGATCTGCCGCACAAGGATCTTCGCCGGGCCCGCGCCGCGGCGCTGTCCATCATCCCCACCACCACCGGTGCCGCCCGCGCGACGTCGCTGGTGATTCCCGAGGTGAAGGGAAAGCTCGACGGCGTCTCGCTGCGGGTGCCCACGCCGGACGTCTCCGTGGTGGCGCTCACCTGCGTGGTGGAGAAGCCGACGACCGCGGAGGAAGTGAACGACGCCTTCCGGAAAGCCGCCGCCTCCGGGCCGCTCAAGGACGTGCTCACGGTCAGCGAGGAGCCGCTGGTGTCGGTGGACTACATCGGCTCGCTGCAGTCGAGCACGGTGGACGCCCTCTCGACCAACGTGGTGAACGGCACTCTGGTGAACGTGACGTCCTGGTACGACAACGAGATGGGCTACTCCGCGCGGTGCGTGGACCTGCTCCGCTACGTGGGTGAGCGGCTGTGAAGCGTACGCTGGAGTCGCTCGACCCCGCCGCGATCGAGGGCAAGCGGGCACTGGTGCGGGTGGACTTCAACTGTCCGATAGACGACGGGAAAGTCACCGACAACACCCGCATCCGGGCCTCGCTCCCGACGATCGAGTATCTCCGGGGCCGGGGAGCGCGGGTGGTGCTGCTCTCGCATCTGGGCCGCCCCAAGGGCCGTCCGGACCCGCGGTACTCCCTCGAGCCGGTGGTGCGCGAGCTGGAGCGTCTGCTCGGCTCGCCGGTCAAGTTCCTGCGCGATCCGCTCTCGGAGCAGTCGCTGGCCGAGACCCGGCGCCTGCCCCGCGGCGGCGTGGCGATGGCCGAGAACACCCGGTTCTTCCCGGGGGAGGAGAGCAACGACCCGGAGCTGGCCGCCCGATTCGCGGCCCTCGGCGACTTCTTCGTGAACGATGCGTTCGGCTCGGCCCACCGCGCCCACGCCAGCACCGAAGGGGTGGCGAGGCTGCTCAAGCCCGCGGTCTCCGGACTGCTGATGGAGCGGGAGCTCAAGTATCTTGGCGACGCGCTGCACCACCCCAAGCGTCCCTTCCTCGCGGTGCTCGGCGGCGCCAAGATCAGCGGAAAGATCGACCTGATCTCGGCCCTGCTGCCCAAGGTGGACCAGGTGCTGATCGGCGGCGCGATGGCATGTACCTTCTTCGCCGCGATGGGGCTCGAGACCGGCAATTCCCTCATCGAGGCCGACCGCATCGAGCTGGCCCGCCGGCTGCTGGCCGATTCGGGGGGCAAGCTGGTGTTGCCGGTGGGCGCGGTCGTGGCCCGTGAGCTCAGGCCCGGCGCCGAGACCAGGACGGTCCCGCGCGACCGGATCCCAGAGGGCTGGGCGGTGTACGACATCGATCCGGCAACCGAGAAGGAGTTCGGGGCCCGGATCGAGCGCGCCGGCACCGTGATCTGGAACGGCCCCATGGGCGTATTCGAGACACCGCCGTTCGACCACGGCACCAAAGCCATTGCCCGGGCGATGGCTGCCGCCACGGCCCAGGGAGCGGTGACCGTGGTGGGAGGGGGCGATTCCGCCGCGGCCGTCGTCCAGGCGGGACTGCAGGACCGCATCACCCACGTCTCCACCGGCGGCGGAGCGACCCTCGAATTTCTGGAGGGAAAGACACTCCCAGGGGTCGCCGCCCTGGACGACGCCTGAGCTCAGGGACGCCACGCTCCGCTCCGCGCTCGAACGAGAGAGCGCCCCGACCCATCACCATTCGAGGCCATGTCGAAGCGCTCCCTCATCTACGCCGCCAACTGGAAAATGAATCACGGGCCGGCGGCGACTCGTGACTTTCTCCCCCGGTTCCTGCAGATCACCGCTCCGGACCCCGATCGTCATCTCTGGTTCTTCCCTCCGTCCGTCTCCATCACCGCGGCCTGCGAGGCGTCCGCCGGGCGTACGGACGTGACGATCGGCGCCCAGAACGTGCACTGGGAGCCCAAGGGCGCGTTCACGGGCGAGCTTTCCATCCCGCTGGTGATGGAGGCGGGGGCGCGAGCGACGCTGATCGGCCACTCGGAGCGCCGGCATCTCTTCGGCGAGACCGACGAGCAGGTGGGCCGCAAACTGGCCGCATCGCTCAAGGCAGGGCTGATGCCCATGGTCTGCGTCGGCGAGACCCTCGCGGAGCGCGAGAGTGGACGGACCGAGCAGGTGGTGACCCGTCAGCTCGCGACGCTGGTGGAGCGGGTCGGTCCCGCCGACTGGAGCCGGGTGCTGCTGGCGTACGAGCCGGTCTGGGCGATCGGCACCGGCAAGAACGCCACGCCCGACGACGCGGCGCAGGTGCATGCGCTGATCCGGTTCGAGCTGGGCCGCCGCGGCGTCACCGGGCCGGTGCGGATCCTCTACGGCGGAAGCGTCAACAAGGACAATGTGCTGGCGCTGCTCGCCCGCGAAGAGGTGGATGGCGTGCTGGTCGGGGGCGCCAGCCTCGAGCCCGATGGCTGGGCCGAGCTGGTCGGGCTCGGCGTCTGAGAAGCATCGCATGAGCGTGAAGACGCGCCTGGCGGATGCCACTCTGCTGGAGCGCCTCGTGGGCTTCGACACCACCAGCAGTCTCAGCAACCTTCCGCTGGCCGACTTCGTCTGCGACTACCTGGATCGTCCGGGAGTGCGGGTGGACAAGGTCTGGTCGGAGGACCGCACCAAGGCCAACGTGGTCGTCCGGGCCGGCCCCGAACGGGACGACGGCGAAGGCCTCACGCTCTCCGGCCACATGGACGTCGTTCCGGCGGACGAGCCGGAATGGCGCTCGGAGCCGTTCACCCTGACCACCACCGAAGAGGCCTATGTCGGGCGCGGCACGGCCGACATGAAGGGCTTTCTCGCCCTGGCGGTCGCCCGGCTGGCCCGGCTGGATCCGGGGCGGCTCCGGCGGCCGCTGGCGCTGCTGCTGACCTACGACGAGGAAGTCGGCACACTGGGGGCGCGCCGATTCGCCGAGAGCGGCGACCTCGCCCCGACGCTGCCGCGCGACGTGATCATCGGCGAGCCCACGTCGCTCCGCGTCGTCCGGCTGCACAAGGGGATGATCCGGCTCCGGCTCGTGTTCCACGGGCGCGCCGCCCACAGCGGCTACCCGCACCTGGGCCGCAACGCGATCGAGCCGGCGGCACGCGCCATCGCGGCGCTGGCCGAGCTGCGCGCCGGGATGGAGACGGAGCGACCACCGCACGGAGAGCACTTTCCCGAAGTGCCGTACGCCGCCCTCAACGTGGGGACCGTGGCCGGCGGAAGCGCCGTGAACGTGATTCCGGACCGCTGCACCGTGCAGGTGGGCATCCGCCTGCTGCCGGAGATGAAGGCGGAGGAGATGACCGAGCGCGTGCGGGAGACCGTGGCGGCTGCCCTTCCGGGCGAGACGTTCGAGCTTCTGTCGCTGGGCGAGAGTCCGGCCATGATGCTGGACCAGAAGGCGCCGCTCCATCGCCAGCTCTGCGAGCTGGTGGGACAGCACGGTACCGAGAGCGTCGCCTTCGCCACCGACGCGGGCTGGCTCCAGAGGATCGGGCTGCGCTGCGCGGTCTTCGGGCCGGGCAGCATCGAGGTGGCGCATCGGCCGAACGAGTTTCTTCCGATCGGGGAGTTCGCCCGCGCGGGCGACCTGCTGGACGAGATCATCCACCGCAGATGCCTCGCGGAATGAGCCGGCAGACGCTCCAGGCGGATCTCACATGGATCGACGGGGCCTTCGTCGCGGACAGCACGGTCACCATCGGCACCGATGGGCGCATCGAGTCCGTGGGGCGCGCGGCCGGCGGTTCCGTCCGTCGTCTGCAGGGCATCGCGCTGCTTCCCGGATTCGTGAACACACATTCGCACGCCTTTCAGCGGGGCCTCCGCGGGTCGGGTGAGCGCTTTCCGACCGGGGCAGGGAGCTTCTGGAGCTGGCGGGAGGCGATGTATGCGCTGGTCTCGACCGTCGACCGCCGGTTGCTCGGGGAGCTCTGCCGCCGTGCCTTCGCCGAGATGCGGAACGCGGGGTTCACGAGCGTCGGCGAGTTTCACTACCTCCATCACGACGCCGAGGGCGACTTCGCCTTCGACGACGTGGTGCTCGAGGCCGCGGCCGACGTGGGCATTCGCCTGGTGCTGCTCCAAGCCTACTACGCCGCCGGCGGACTCGGCCGGGCGCTCGAGCCGGGGCAGCGCCGGTTCGCTACCCTCGACCTCGGGGCGTACTGGCGGCAGGTGGATCGGCTGTCGCAGCGCCTCGATCACGCGACCCAGTCACTCGGCGTGGCGGCGCACAGTGTCCGGGCCGTCGGCCTGGCCGAGATCAAGGCGCTCCACTCCGAAGCGGCCCGGCGAGGGCTCCCGTTCCACATGCACGTCGAGGAGCAGCGGCGCGAGATCGAGGAGACGGTTGCCGCGTACGGCCGGACGCCGATGCGCCTCCTGTGCGACGAGCTGGAGGAGGGCGGCAGCCTCACGGCGGTGCATTGCACTCACACGTCACCGGAGGACATGGCTCGCTTTCTCGGCCGGGGCGGCGGCGTGTGCGTCTGTCCGCTCACCGAGGCGAACCTGGGCGACGGCATTCCCGACCTGCGCGCGGCCCACGCGGCCGGCGGGCGGCTCTCGCTCGGAACCGACTCCAACGCCCGGATCTCGGCCATCGAGGAGATGCGCTGGCTGGAGTACGGCCAGCGGCTCCGCGGCGAGCTGCGCGGGGCGCTCGCCGTCCCGGGCGGCGACGTGGCGGTGACCATCCTGGACGCGGCCACGAGCGGCGGCGCCGCGGCGCTCGGCTTGGCGGCGGGCAAGATCGCGCCCGGGCGGTGGGCCGATCTGGCCGCCGTGGACCTCGCGGCGCCGCCCCTCGCGGGCATCGCTCCGGGGGGCCTGCTCGCCGCGATCGTGTTCGGGGGCGGGAACGCGGTGATCGCGGGAACCTTCGTGGGAGGGAAGTGGCGTGAGGCGGATTGACCCAACCTGGTCCGGCGACTAGACTTCCCGGCTGCCCAGGAGATCCTAATAATGTTCGCGTTCCTGCTGACGCTTCTCATCCTCGACGCTCTGATCCTCTCCGCCGTCGTCCTGCTCCAGGCCGGCCAGGGCGGGGGGCTCGCCTCGCTTGGCGGCGCCACCACCGATACCGTGTTGGGCGGGCGGCAGGCGGTCACCATCCTCACCAAGATGACCTGGTGGTGCGGTGGGATCTTCCTGGCGCTCTCGCTGCTCCTCTCCTTCGTGCCGCGGGGCGGAACGTCGACCGAGCTGCAGGAGCGGCTCCGGGCTACGACGCCGGCCGCCCCGGAAACGAGCGCGCCGCTCCCTCTGGGCGGCTCGCCCGATACCGCGGCCGGACCCGCACCCTCCACGGGCGCCCCGGCTCCCCAGCAGCAGCCCGGCAAGTGAGGGCAAAGAGACGCGGGGCGACCGGATGACCCATACCCCCGCTTTCGTTTTGCTGGAGGACGGCGCCTGGTTCGCGGGAACCACCACCGGACCCGTGGATCCCGCCTTCGGCGAGGTGGTCTTCACCACCAACATCACCGGCTATCAGGAGACGTTCACCGACCCGAGCTATCTCGGGCAGATCGTCGTCATGACCGCGCCGATGATCGGCAACTACGGCGTGAACCCGGAGGACATGGAGTCCGAGCGGCCGCAGGTCAGCGGGGTGGTGGTCAGGGAGATGTCCCGGCACCCTTCGAACTGGCGCTCCTCGCTCGGCCTCGGCGAGTGGCTGGGCACGTCCGGAGTGCCGGTGATCGAAGGCGTGGACACGCGCCGGCTCACCCGGCATCTGCGCGAGCGCGGCGCGATGCGCGGGGTGATCGCCACCGGCCGCGAGCCGAGCCGCGAGCTCACCGCCCAACTCCTGGCCGCGCCGGCCATGAGCGGACTCGACCTCGCATCCCGCGCCACCGTCCGCGAGAGCCGCTCCGAGGGTCAGGGCCCGCACGTAGTCGCCTACGACTACGGGATGAAGCGCAACATCGTGCGGATGCTGGTGCAGGCCGGGTGCCGGGTGACGGTGGTGCCGGCCTCGACGAGCGCGGCGCAAGTCCGCGAGCTGAAGCCGGATGGGCTCTTCCTTTCGAACGGTCCGGGAGATCCGGCGGCGGTAGGGTACGCCCTCGCGAACATTCGGGAGCTGGCCGGCTCGGGCCTCCCGACCTTCGGTATCTGCCTGGGACATCAGCTCATCGGCCTCGCGTTCGGGGGCGAGACGGCAAAGCTCCCCTACGGGCACCGCGGGGGAAATCATCCGGTTCGCGATCTGCGCACAGGGCACATCCTCATCACGACGCAAAACCATGGGTTCGCGGTAGTTGGGGACGCGGAGCGGGTTCCGGGGGCCGGCGCCCTCGAGGTGACCCACCTGAATCTCAACGACGGAACCATCGAGGGAGTGCGTCATCGCGAGCTTCCGATGTTCGCGGTACAGTACCATCCGGAGGCCGCTCCGGGCCCTCACGACGCGTTCCCGCACTTCGCCGAGTTCCTCGCCTCGCTCCGTCCGGGGACGGCTCCGAAGTCCAAGCCCTTGACAGACAACACTTAAGCCCATACTATCGGCCAGGATGCCCTCCCGAGCTACGCTGTCTGTAACCCTTCTGGGGGACGCATGACCAAGGCCGATCTCGTCGAACAGGTAACCGCCTCGATCGCCCGGACCGCCGGGCCCATGATCTCGAAAAAGGATTGCGCCCGGGTCGTGGACGCCTTCCTGGAAGCGGTCAAAGAGGCACTCAAGCAGCAGCAGAACATCGAGGTGCGTGGGTTCGGGACCTTCAAGATCCGCCGGCGCAAGACCAGGATGGCGCGCAACCCGCGCACCGGCGATCCGGTCGAGGTCGCCGCTCGCCCGGTTCCGGTCTTCAAGCCCAGCAAAGAGTTACGGGCGCTGGTTGCGGACGAGAGCGAGCCCGCCGGGGAGGCCGCCGGCGGCATGTAGGCGCAGCACCCGCGACAGGTTCAGTCGGGCCGCACCGGGACGCGCTCCCGGGCGGCCCTTCTTTCATCGTACTCGCCGTTCCCCCCTCCCATGATTGCGGATAGGTTCCAGTCATGCCTGCCCCCGTCACGCAGATCGTCAACGTGCGAGTCCTGCTCTTCGCCAGCTACGCCGACCGGCTGGGGCTGGACTCGGTGCGCGTCGCCCTCCCGGCGCTCGCGACCGTCGCCGACGCGCTCGATCACGTGCGCTCGCTGCCCGGTGGCGAGCAGATACCACCGCGCCCGCTCTGCGCGGTGAACCTGGCTCACGTGGGCCTCGATGCTCCTCTCGCCGAGGGCGACGAGCTGGCCCTGCTGCCCCCGCTGGCAGGCGGCTGAGTCAGTGGCTCACCTCTCTGCGGCCCCCATCGATCCGGCGAGCCTCGTCGCCCAGGTTGAATCCCCAGCCCATGGCGGCGTCTCGTCCTTTCTCGGCCTGGTGCGCGACCACCATGGCGGCCGCGCCGTCCAGCGCCTGGAGTACTCGGCGTACGGCCCGATGGCCGAGGCGGAGTGCGCCCACATCATCTGCGACGCTGAGAAACGGTGGCCGGTTCGGGTCGCGTTGCTGCACCGGGTCGGCGCCCTCGAGATCGGCGACATCGCGGTCGCGGTCGCCGCCGCGGGCGCCCACCGGGACGAGGCCTTCGCGGCCTGCCGCTTCGTGATCGAGGAGGTCAAGCGCCGGGTGCCCATTTGGAAGAAAGAGTTCTATCAGGACGGGGCCGTGGAGTGGGTGGATCCCACCAGCGCTGCGGCGCCGCACGAAGTGCTCGATCGATGAGTACGCATTCCACGCACGAGCCCACGGACCTGTTGGGCCGGCCGCTGCGCAACCTCCGCATCTCCGTCACCGACCGCTGCAACCTGCGCTGCCGGTACTGCATGCCCGAGGCGGAGTACGTCTGGCTCCCGCGCGAGTCGATCCTCACCTTCGAGGAGCTCGACCGTGTCGCCGGGCTCTTCGCAGGACTCGGCGTCACCAAGGTGCGCCTCACCGGGGGCGAGCCGCTCCTGCGACACGGGCTGCCGACGCTGGTGTCGCTGCTCTCGCGCCACGACTCCATCTCCGATCTCGCACTGACCACCAACGGCGTCCTGCTCGGGCGCGAGGCCCCGGGGCTCCGCGCCGCCGGGCTGGGCCGGGTCACCGTGAGCCTGGACACGCTCCGCCCCGACCGGATGCAGGAGTTCGCCCGCAGCGGGCGCCACGCGGACGTCGTGGCAGGCATCGACGCGGCGCGGGCGGCGGGGTTCGCGTCGGTCAAGCTGAATACGGTGGTGATCCGCGGCTACAACGACGATGAAGTGCTGGACCTCCTGGAGTTCGCCCGGGACCGAGGCCTGGAGGCCCGGTTCATCGAGTACATGGACGTGGGTGGCGCGACGGGATGGTCGATGGACCAGGTGGTGTCACAGCGCGAGATCCTGGAGCTGGTGGCCCGGCGCTACGGCCCGGTCTCCCCGTTGCCGGAAGGCCAGTGGGCCCCCGCCGAGCGCTTCGCGCTGCGCGACGGCACCGCGTTCGGCGTCATCGCGTCCACCACGGCCCCGTTCTGCCGCACCTGCGACCGTGCCCGCCTCACGGCGGACGGCACATTCCTCCTCTGTCTCTATGGGGAAGCCGGACTGGATCTGCGCCAGCTGCTTCGCAGCGGCGCCACCGATCCGGAGATCTCCGACGTCATCGCCGAAGTCTGGCGGGCGCGCGCCGACCGGGGCGCGGAGCAGCGGGCCGAGCTCGCCGAGCGCGGCGTCCTCCACCAGATCGAGAGCCTGCGCGCCGATCCGCGGCGCGAGATGCACACCCGCGGCGGCTGATGGCGCTTCAGATCGCGCTCATCCAGCCCCAGATCCCGCCGAATACCGGCAACATCGCCCGGCTCTGCGCCGCGACCGACGTCGCGCTTCACCTCATCGAGCCGCTGGGCTTTTCGATCGACGACGCCGAGCTGCGCCGCGCCGGCCTGGATTACTGGAGCGACGTCGATCTCTGGCGCCACCCGGACTGGTTCGCGTTCCGGGACGCGATGGATCGGAGCCGGTGCCTCTACTTCTCGGCCAGGGCCGAGCGGTGCTACTGGGACGCCCCCTACCGCTCCAACAGCTGCCTGGTCTTCGGCAGCGAGACGGACGGCATGCCCGAGCGGATCCTGGAGAAGCACCCGGACCGCTGTTTCACGATTCCCATGCCGGGTCCGGTGCGGAGCCTCAATCTCGCGACGGCGGTCGGCATCGTGCTCTACGAGGCGCTGCGGCAAACCGCGGGTCCGAGACTTTGCCGGTAGTCCGTAAGCCGCTACATTTCGGCGCCTTAGGCCTTCGCGTTCGACTTCAAACTCAAGCCCGGGAGCGGCAGCTTCATGCTGGAGAGAGTGGCGGTCGTCGGTGCGGGGAACGTCGGGGCGACCGCGGCCCAGCGGCTGGCGGAGAAGAACCTCGCCCGCACCGTGGTGATGATCGACGTGGTGGAAGGGGTGCCGCAGGGCAAGGCGCTCGACCAGTGGCAGTCGGGACCGATCGAAGGCTTCGACACCAGGATCGTCGGGAGCAACAGCTACGATCCCGCGGCGGGTGCGGAGGTCTTCGTCGTCACCGCCGGCATCGCCCGGAAGCCCGGCATGAGCCGGGACGATCTCACCAAGACGAACGCCGGCATCGTGCGCTCCGTATGCGAGCAGATCGCCCGCGTCGCTCCCCGCGCCATCGTGGTGGTGGTGTCCAACCCGCTCGACGTCATGTGCTACGTCGCGATGAAGGCGACCGGCTTTCCCCGCGAGCGGATCCTCGGCATGGCGGGCGTCCTCGACACGGCTCGCTATCGCACTTTCCTCGCCGAGGCGATGGATGTCTCGGCGCAGGACATCCAGGCGATGGTCCTGGGGGGCCACGGCGATACGATGGTGCCGCTGGTGAGCTATACCACGGTCTCGGGCATTCCGGTCAGCCAGCTGCTGGAGAAGAGCAAGCTGGACGCGATCGTGGACCGCACCAGGAACGGCGGCGCGGAGATCGTAGCCTTCCTCAAGACCGGCTCCGCCTACTACGCGCCCAGCGCGGCCGCGATCGAGATGGTGGAGGCGATCGCGCTGGACCGGAAGCGGCTGCTGCCCTGCTCGGCGTGGCTGCAGGGAGAGTTCGGGCTCCGCGACGTCTTCTGCGGAGTGCCGTGCAAGCTCGGCCGCCGGGGTCTGGAGGCGATCGTCGACATCCGGCTCACCGATCAGGAGCGGGCCGACCTCCACAGGTCGGCCGAGGCGGTGCGTACGATGCAGACCATGGTAGACGGGTGAGAGGCATCCCGCGATGAACGGCCTGCGGATCCTCTGGCAGTCCACCATCGGCAAGAAGGCCGTCATGGCGGTCACCGGCCTGGTGCTGGTGCTCTATCTCCTCAGTCACGTACTGGCCAACCTGCTGGTGTTCGACGGCCCCGACCGGATCAACCGCTACGCGGCTTTGCTGCATGGCACGGGCGCCGCGCTCTGGGGTGCGCGCCTGGTGCTCCTGGTCGCCCTCATCCTGCACATCGTCGCCGCGGTGCAGCTCACGCTCAGGAGCCGCGCGGCCCGGCCGCAGTCGTACGTCGCCGGCCGGGATCCCCAGGTCTCGACCCTCGCATCGCGGACCATCCGGTGGGGCGGGGCACTGATCCTCGTCTTCCTGGTCTATCACATCCTGCACTTCACCACCGGGGACGTGCATCCGAGCTTCATCGAGCTCAACCCCTACCACAACGTGTCGACCGGCTTCCGCAATCCATGGGTGGCGGCGTTCTACCTCCTGGCGATGGTCGCGGTCGGCCTGCACCTGTATCACGGCGTGTGGAGCAGCGGCCGCAGTCTCGGCGTGAGCCAGCCGTCGCCCCGGCCGCTCCACCGCCGCCTGGCCCTGGTCCTGGCGGGCTTCGTCTGGCTGGGCTTCACGGCCATCGTGGTGGCGGGGTACCTGGGGATGTTCGGCGGGGGCAGCCCTTGAACGAGGCGCGCATGTCACTGAATTCCCGGGTTCCCTCGGGCCCCATCGAACGGAAGTGGGACAAGCACCGCTTCGAGATGAAGCTGGTGAACCCCGCCAACAAGCGGAAATACACCGTGCTCGTGGTGGGCAGCGGACTCGCCGGGGCGTCGGCGGCCGCCACGCTCAGCGAGCTCGGGTACAACGTGAAGTGCTTCTGCTTCCAGGACTCGCCGAGACGGGCGCACAGCATCGCGGCGCAAGGCGGCATCAACGCCGCCAAGAACTACCGCAACGACGGCGACAGCATTTTCCGGCTGTTCTACGATACCGTGAAGGGCGGAGACTTCCGCGCCCGCGAGGCCAATGTCTACCGGCTGGCGCAGATCAGCGTCAACATCATCGACCAGTGCGTCGCCCAGGGCGTGCCTTTCGCGCGGGAATACGGCGGGCTGCTGGCGAACCGGTCGTTCGGCGGCGCGCAGGTGTCCCGGACGTTCTACGCCAGGGGGCAGACCGGCCAGCAGCTGCTCCTCGGGGCGTACCAGCAGATGGAGAAGGAGATTGCTCGGGGCGGCGTCACGATGTTCCCCCGCACGGAGATGCTCGACCTGGTGGTGGTGGACGGCAGGGCGCGCGGCATCGTCGTGCGGGACATGGTGACCGGCCGGATCGAGACTCACGTGGGCGACGCGGTGGTGCTCGGCACCGGCGGCTACGCCAACGTCTTCTATCTCTCCACCAACGCCAAGGGCTCCAACGCCACCGCCATCTGGCGGGCCCACAAGCGGGGTGCGTACTTCGCCAACCCCTGTTTCACTCAGATTCATCCGACCTGCATCCCGCAGAGCGGCGAGTACCAGTCGAAGCTCACGCTGATGAGCGAGTCCCTGCGGAACGACGGCCGGGTCTGGGTGCCCAGGCAGGCGGGCGATACCCGGCCGGCCGACCAGATCCCCGAAGCGGACCGGGACTACTACCTGGAGCGCCGTTACCCCAGCTTCGGCAACCTGGCCCCGCGAGACATCGCGTCCCGCGCGGCCAAGACCGTGTGCGACGAGAGCCGTGGGGTCGGGCCCGGTGGGCTCGGCGTCTACCTCGACTTCGCCGACGCCATCGGGCGGCTCGGGGTGGAGGCGATCCGCGAGCGGTACGGCAACCTGTTCGAGATGTATCAGCGGATCACCGACGAGAACCCCTACCGTGTGCCGATGCGGATCTATCCCGCCGCTCACTACACGATGGGCGGGCTGTGGGTGGACTACAACCTCATGAGCACCATCCCGGGCCTGCACGTGATCGGCGAGGCCAACTTCTCCGACCATGGCGCCAACCGTCTCGGGGCCAGCGCGCTCATGCAGGGGCTCGCCGACGGCTACTTCGTCGTCCCCGCGACGGTGAGCGACTATCTCGCCTCCACCAAGCTCGACAGGATCGATCCCACGCACCCGGAATGCCGGCTGGTGCAGGAGGAGGCGGTGATGTTCACCCGGCGACTCCTCGAGATCAGGGGCACGCGGACGGTGGACTCGATTCACCGCGAGCTGGGCAAGCTCATGTGGAACAAGTGCGGGATGGCGCGGAACGCGGCGGGGCTGCAGGAGGCTCTGGAGCGGATCCCCCAGCTCCGCGAGGAATTCTGGCGCAACGTCAACGTGCCCGGCAGCGATACCGAGCTCAACCAGGCGCTCGAGAGGGCCGGCCGCGTGGCCGACTTCCTGGAGCTGAGCGAGCTGATGTGCCGCGACGCGCTTCACCGCGAGGAGTCGTGCGGCGGCCACTTCCGGGAGGAATACCAGACCGAGGACGGCGAGGCGCTTCGCGACGACGAGCATTTCGCCTACGTGGCGGCCTGGGAGTACACCGGCCGGGACACCGAGCCGCGGCTGCACCAGGAGCCGCTGGACTTCGAGTACGTGCACCTGGCCCAGCGGAGCTACAAGTGAGCCGCCCTCTCGCGGCTCCCCGAGGAACCCGATGAATCTCACACTGCAGATCTGGCGCCAGGCCGGCTCCGGGACAGCCGGCACGATGGTGCGGTATGAAGTGCGGGACATCAGCCCGGACATGTCGTTCCTGGAGATGCTCGACGTGCTCAACGAGCACCTCATGGAGCGAGGTGAAGTGCCGGTCGCCTTCGATCACGACTGCCGCGAGGGGATCTGCGGCTCGTGCAGTCTCATGATCAATGGTGTGGCCCACGGGCCGAGCCGGGGCACCGCCACCTGCCAGCTCCACATGCGCAGCTTCCGGGACGGCGACGAGATCCGGATCGAGCCCTGGCGGGCTCGCGCCTTTCCGGTGGTGAAGGACCTGATAGTGGACCGGGGCGCGCTCGACCGCATCATCGCGTCCGGCGGCTTCATCAGCTCTCCCACCGGCGGCGCGCAGGACGCCAACACGATCCTGGTCCCCAAGCCCGACGCGGACACCGCCATGGACGCCGCCCAGTGCATCGCCTGCGGCGCCTGCGTGGCCGCGTGCCCCAACGGCTCGGCCTCCCTCTTCACCGCGGCCAAGATCTCCCACCTGGGCCTCCTCCCGCAGGGGCAGCCCGAGCGCTTCGCCCGCGCGTCGAGCATGGTGCGCCGGATGGACCTGGAGGGCTTCGGCCACTGCACCCTCCACGGGGAGTGCCAGGAGGCGTGCCCCAAGGAGATCAGCATCGACACCATCACGCGGATGAACCGCGACTTCCTCCGTGCCGGCCTGACCACCGGCCGGGCGGCCGTGGCCGAACCGGACTGAGCTGCGCCTTCCTGCCGGCCACCGGCTCGCGCGGCGCCGGTTACATGCTCAGCGGTCCGTGGCAGCTCGCGGTGGAGAAGTCGGGGACTCCGACGCACCGATCCCGGCGGGCCAGCGGTTGTTCTCCCGGTGGACGTCGGGGTACCGCGATTCCGGATCCACGGTCACCGCATTGACCTTTTTCGGTCCGGGCACGATCGCCGTGTAGCGGTTGCCGCCGTACCAGATCTCCACCGGGAGCGTGAGCCGCTGGGTGGACCCGTCGTCCATCAGCAGGGCGAGGTCCACCGGCATCGGGATGCCGCCCGCGTTTCGCAGGTCGATTCGCGACTCCACCCCGGCGGAGTCGGCCAGCACGATCGCGTCGACGGCCTGGTCGAGCTGCGCGGTGGTGTAGAACCAGGAGCGCCAGAACCAGCTCAGGTCCTCCCCCACGCCGTCTTCGATGGTGCGGAAGAAGTCGGCTGGAGTCGGATGCTTGTAGGCCCAGCGGCGGAAGTACTCCTTGAAGGCCGGGTCGAAGCGCTCCGGCCCGACGACGACCTCGCGCAGGAGGCGCAGAGCGAGCGCCGGCTTGTCGTACGCCGCGGGTCCGACGAACATCCCCGGCAGCTGGTCGGCGAACGTCATGATCGGCCGCTCCTGTCCCGACGTCGCCATCGCCAGGTAATCGCGGATGCTTCCCCGGTGCTCCGGCGGCAGGCCGAATCGCTTGGTCCAGTTGTAGTAGTTGATGAACTCGTTGAACCCCTCGTCCATCCAGGGATAGCGGCGCTCGTTCGAGCCCACCACCATGGGAAACCAGGTATGCCCGAACTCGTGGTCGGTGACGCTGTAGAGAGTCTCGGGCGTAGGCCGGTTGCAGAAGACGATCATCGGGTACTCCATCCCGCCCTCGCTGCCCCGTACGTTGCTCGCGACGGGGTAGGGATAGGGCGCCCACTGGCTGGAGTATCCCTCGATGGCGAACTTGGCGTACTGCGTGGCATCCTTCCAGAGCGTCTCGGTGGACGGCGGATAGAAGCTCATCGCGATCGTCTTCCCCCCGTTGACGCCCACCGCGTCCCAGATGAACGCTCGTGACGCGGCCCAGGCGAAGTCGCGGACGCTGTCGGCCGTGAACCGCCAGGTGAGCCTGCCGTATTCCGCCACCGGCCGTGAGGCCGGATCTCCCACTTCGTCCCGGCCCCGGATCACGACCGTGCTCGCGCTGGTCCGCGCCTGTGCCAGGCGCGAGCGCTGGGTGGCGGTGAGCACCTCGGCCGGGTTCTGCAGGACGCCGGTCGCCGCCACGATCATGTCGGCGGGGACCGTGAGGCTCACGTCGAAGCTCCCGTACTCCAGATAGAACTCGCCCTGGCCGAGGTACTGCTCGGTGTTCCAGCCCCGGACGTCGTCGTACACGGCGAGCCTGGGATACCACTGCGCGACCTCGTAGGTCACGGCCGAGTCGATCTCCTCGATGCCCATCCGGTTGCGATTGGGGCCGAAGGGGAAGGACCAGGAGATATCGACCACCTGCTTCGCCTTGGGCGGCAGCGGACGGGCGAGATTCACCCTCATGACGGTGCCGTTGACCAGATAGTCGAGCTGCGCTGCCGGGACCGCGGGCCGTCCACGCCCTGCGGGCACCGCCCCCTGGGCGACCTTGAGGATGCGCACGCCCCCTTCGGCATCCCCGGCTCCGTAGCGCTCCCGCTGATCGAAGACCTTCGCCCCCCGGCTCCGGCTGTTGAACCTGTTCTGATCGAGCTGGAGCCAGAGGTAGCGGAGGGTGTCGGGAGAATTGTTGGTGTACGTGATCCGCTCCTCGCCCCGGAGCGAGCGGGCCGCCGTGTCGAGCGTGGCCCGAATGACGTAGTCCACCCGCTGCTGCCAGTAATCCGGACCCGGGCCCCCGCTGCCGGTGCGAACGGAATTGGGCGCGGGCAGCTCGAGACGTCGGAACGCGGACGTGTCCGGCGCGCCGGCGGTGGACGTTTGCTGAGCCGCGAGCGCCGAGGCGGACAGGAGGGGCAGGAGCCGGAGAATGAGCCGCATGGAAGTCCCGGAGGCGAAGTGTGACATGGCGAAAAGGTCGGTAGAGTCTAGCCGTCCATCCGCGTGGGCGGCAGGGTGGTGCGCACTATATTTCCGCCCTCTCGAGGGAGGCGACACGATGCACGGACGGTTGGTCTGGACGACGCTGGTAGCGGCGGCCGCGGGGTGGGGAAGGCTGGAGGCCCAGGTCCCCGGCCGGATTGCCTTCGACAGTGCGGCCTATGCCTGGGAAGCAGGTCGGTACCCGGAGGCGCTGGAGCGCCTCCAGCGCCTGCTCGCCGGCCCGGCCCGCGACACGCTGCTGGAGCCGATCGCGCTGCTCACCGGCGAGCTCTACCGGACGAGAGAGCTCGCGCCGGACGGCACCAACCCACGCTGGAGCCCCGACGGCAGCCGCGTGCTCTACGAGATCGGCTCGGACGCCGAGCGGCGCTCCGTCGTGCTGGATCTGAAGGCGGCCGCTCCCTCGGACACCCTTCCGGGATACGCCGCCGCGATCTCGCCGGACGGCGCCGAGACCGGCTATCTGAGCGCGACCGGCGCGGCGGTCGTGCTCCGTGGGGCCGGTGGCGCCGAGCGCACCATCGAAACGCCGGGCCTCGTCGGGCTGGCGCTCGTGTATCCCAGGGAGGGCGGAGCACCGTATCTCGTCGCAACCGCCGACCCCGCCTCCCAGCTGCCGGAGCTGTACGATCTCGGAGCGGGAGCCCCGCGACCGCTCGCCGGCGGCGCGCGCCTCGGCGGCTTGCCTCTGCCCGCGGCCGGCGGCTACCTGGTATTCCCCACCGAATCCGGCGTGTCGGTACGAGCCCCTGGCGGGACCACCAGGGTGTACCCCGGCATGTCGCCGGCGGTCAGCGCCGACGGCGGCAGCCTCGCTTTCCTCGGCCGCACCGAGTCCGGGTGGGCGGTCATGCATGCCCGCATCGGAGCCGAGCCGAAGGTGCTGGTCCGGTCGGCCCGGCCGCTCGTGGCCCCGGCGATCTCGCCCGATGGAGCGCTCGTGGTGTACCAGTCGATGCCTCGCGAGGATTGGGAGCTGTACGCCGTGGGACTCGACGGGGCCGAGCCCCGGCGCCTCACCCATGAGATCCAGCACGACATCCTTCCGCAGTTCCTGAGCGGCGGGCGTGTGCTCGCCGTCATGGGCGAGGGCCGCCACCGGCGCAGCTACCTATACGACGCGGCCACCGGCGCGAGGACCCGGCTCTTCCACAACAATACGGTGCGCACCATCGCCCCCGAATACGAATGGGCGGTGCGCCCGGACGGCGATGCGGTGGCGATCGTGAGCGAGCGCGACGGCGACACCGTATCGCCCGAGCGCGGTCTCTACCTGACGGACCTCACGAGCAGGGTCGATCCCGAGGAGGTCCTGGCCCGCGTTCGCGCCGCCCTCAGCGCCGAGCGCGAGCTCCGGCGGCGGGGCGTGGCGATGTTCGCGCCGGTCGCCTCGCGAGTCCGGGACCTGGTGCGTGAGGTGTCCTCCGCGCGGATATTCGCGTACGAGCGGTCCCTCTTCGGGTTCGATTCCAAGCATGCGACCCAGCCGGGAAACCGGCAGGCGATCGAGTACCTGGTGGCGACCCTGCGCTCGTTCGGGTACGAGCCGGAGCTGCAGTGGTTCGAGCCCTCCCCGGGCGTGCGCTCGGCGAACGTCGTCGCGACCCTGCGAGGCACCACCGATCCGGACGTGCAGTACGTGGTCGGCAGTCATTTCGATTCGGTCCGTGAGGGGCCGGGGTCGGACGACAACACCTCCGGCACCACGGCCCTGCTGGAGGCGGCGCGCGTGCTGGCCCGCCATCCCCAGCCCGCCACCATCCGGTTCGTCTGGTTCACGGCCGAGGAGTCCGGGCTGCGGGGCAGCCGGGAGTTCGTGCGACGCGCCACGGAAGCGGGTGACCGGGTGGTGGGAGCGCTCAACAACGACATGATCGGGTGGGCCAACGACGACCGGCTGGACAACACCATCCGCTACGCCAACCGCGGGCTGCGGGACCTCCAGCACGCGGCGGCCTTCCTCTTCACCGACCTCATCACCTACGACGCGCACTACTACAAGTTCACCGATGCCCATTCCCTGGTGGACGGCTTCGGCGATGTGGTCGCCGGGATCGGCTCCTACCCGGTGCTCGGCAACCCCCACTATCACCAGTCCCACGACGTCCTGGAGACGGTGAACCACCGCCTGGTGGCGGAGGTGAGCCGCACCACCCTGGCCTCGGTGGTCCTCATGGCGTCGAGCCCCAGCCGCCTCACGGAAGTCACCGCCTCCCGGACACCGGGAGGCGCGGTGCAGGTCGCCTGGAAGCCGGCGGTCGAGCGAGGGGTCACAGGATACCGGATCCGGTGGGAGGACGGCGAGGGGAAAGTGGGTGGGAGCCGGGTGGTGCGGGTCCCATCGGCGACCCTCGCCGGCGTGCCCAGAGGGGCCGTCATCGCGGTGCGGGCGATCGGCGCCCGCGGGCTCGAGGGATGGGACTGGGCCAGGGCGGCTCTGGCGGACTAGAGCCGGGGAAGGGTCACGCCCTTCTGTCCCTGGTACTTGCCGGCCTTGTCGGCATAGCTGACCTCGCAGATGTCGTCCTCGTCGGCCTCGAAGAAGAGGACCTGGCAGATCCCTTCGTTGGCGTAGACCTTGGCGGGCAAGGGCGTGGTATTGCTGATCTCCAGCGTCACGTGACCTTCCCACTCCGGCTCGAAGGGAGTCACGTTGGTGATGATCCCGCAGCGGGCATAGGTGCTCTTGCCGACGCAGATGGTGAGCACGTTGCGGGGGATCCGGAAGTACTCCACCGATCGCGCCAGCGCGAAGCTGTTCGGGGGCACGATGCAGACCGGCCCCTCGAACTCGACGAAACTGCGGGCATCGAACTCCTTGGGGTCCACGATCGCGCTCAGCACGTTGGTGAAGATCTTGAACTCCGGTGCCACCCGCATGTCGTAGCCGTAGCTGGAGACCCCGTAGGAGATGACCCGACGGCCCTGGGCATCGGTCTGCCGAACCTGCCGCTCGGTGAACGGCTCGATCATCCGGTGTTCCTGCGCCTGGTGGCGGATCCAGCGGTCGGACTTGATGGACATCGGGGCTCCAGCGGCAGCGGGACGGGCGCGGCGGCGGGGCGGCGCCCTGCCGGGGAGGCGGCAATATAGTGTCGGCCGGAAGGGGTCGGCAGGGCGGAAAAGGACCCTCCGCAGGCCGCTCGGGGCCAGTTGAATCCGACTCCTAACGGCCTTACTTTCTGCGAGATACGACACGAACACCACTCAACCGGACGCTCATGCTACAGCCGTACATTCCGGTCCTCCTGCTGGTCGCGTTCGTGATCGCCAACGCGATCATGATGCTGGCCGTCTCGCACCTCCTCTCGACCTACCGGCGGACCCCGACCAAGCTCGCGCCGTACGAGTCAGGCATGCCGGTGCTGGGGGACGCGCGGGATCGGTTTTCGGTGAAGTTCTACCTGGTCGCGATGCTCTTCATCATCTTCGACATCGAGACCGTGTTCATGATTCCGTGGGCCGTGGCGTTCCGGCAGATGGGTGACATCGCCGGCCTGCTCATCATCGAGATGTTCGTCTTCATCGTCATCCTGGCGGTGGGGTACGTGTACATCTGGAAGCGTGGAGCATTGCAATGGGACTGACCAACCCCGCCGTGCAGGATCGCGGGGAGGAGACCACCAGTATCGCCGCGGTCTCGCCCAACTGGGTGACCACCCGGCTGGACTTCCTCACCAACTGGGCCCGGGCCAACTCCCTCTGGCCGATGCCGTTCGGCACCGCGTGCTGCGCCATCGAGTACATGGCCACCGCGGCCAGCCGGTTCGACATCGCGCGGTTCGGGATGGAACGGCAGGCGTTTTCGCCCCGGCAGGCGGACGTGCTGATCTGCGCCGGCCGGCTGCCGTTCAAGCTCGCCCCGGTGATCCGCCGGATCTGGGATCAGATGCCGCAGCCCAAGTGGTCCATCTCCATGGGCGCCTGCGCCTCGTCCGGCGGCATCTTCGACAACTACTCGATGGTGCAGGGCATCGACACCATCATCCCGGTGGACGTCTATGTCCCCGGCTGCCCACCCCGCCCCGAAGGCCTCATGTACGGCATCCTCCTCCTGCAGAAGAAGATCAAGGGAGAGAGCTTCACCGACGAATCCCTCCGTGACGAGAAGCTGGTCGGCCCTTCCGGACTGTTCCTGCCCGCCGAGCGGGTGGACGAGCTCTCCGAGCCGTTCGGCAACTCGGTGCATCAGACCCGCTCCGCATGAGGCGTCGTAATTCCCGGCGTGTCATCCCGAGCGCAGCGAGGGATCTTGTGTGCCGAGCCGACGCATGACGACACCGGCCACCGTGTCCTCCAGCGTCCCGGCGCTCCGCGCCGAGTTCGGTCCGGCGATCGAGCGCCATCTCGTCTCCTGCGGCGACACCATCGTGTATGCCAGCAGGGCGCGGAGCCATGACGTGCTGAGCTGGCTCAAGCAGGCTCCCGGCCAACGGTACGACTACCTGACCGATATCACCGCGGTGGAGTACCGCGATCCGGAGCGGCCGCTCGAGGTGGTCTACCAGCTCCGGTCGCTGCCCCGGAAAGCCGACCTCCGGGTGAAGGTCGCGCTCGACAAGGACCAGCCGCTCGAGGTCAGGTCGGTGGTGGACCTCTGGCGCGGCGCCGACTGGCTGGAGCGTGAGGTCTACGACATGTTCGGCATCGCCTTCGCCGGACACCCCGACCTGCGGCGCATCCTGATGTGGGAGACCTACGCCGAGGGCTATCCGCTGCGGAAGGATTTCCCGCTCCGGGGCCGCTTCAGCCGCGCGGAGCAGACCCGTCAGGCCCTCGCGGCCAATCCCGAAGCCCACTATTCCCTGGAAGAGCTGTCCATCGCCGAGGCGTTCGACGAGCTGCCGCCCGACATGCGGGAGCGGCTGGCGCGCGGCGAGCGAGGGTTTCTGAAATGAGCCTGCGGACCGTCGAGATGGCGCTCGCGACCCCCGGCCTCGACCGCGACGGCGCGCCCACCCGCGTGCCCCTCGGCGTCGGCGGCGCGGAGCCCGACACCTACGCCGACGACTTCGGCGCCGAGCGCATGCTGGTGAACATCGGGCCCCAGCATCCGGCCACCCACGGCGTGCTGCGCCTGGTGCTCGAGCTGGAGGGGGAGACGGTCAAGCGCTGCATCCCCCACCTCGGCTATCTCCACTCCGGCTTCGAGAAGCTGGGCGAGTACCGCCACTACAATCAGATCATCCCCCTCACCGATCGCACCGACTACCTCTCGCCCATGGCCAACAACGTCGGCCTGGCCCTGGCGGTCGAGAAGCTGATGGGGCTGCAGGTCACGGAGCGCTGCCAGGTGCTCCGGGTGATCGCGTGCGAGATGAGCCGGATCATCTCGCACCTGGTCTGGCTCGGCACCACCGGGATCGATCTGGGCGCCTTCACGCCGTTCCTCTGGTCGTTCCAGGAGCGGGAGCGGATCTACAATCTCCAGGAGATGTGGACCGGGGCCCGCCTCACGACCAGCCTCACCCGGGTCGGCGGGCTCATGGCGGACATCCCCGACGGGTTCGAGGCCGGACTCCGGGACTTCACCCGGACGTTCCCCGACACGCTGCGCGAGGTGGACACGATGTTCACCCGCAACGCCATCTGGATCGGCCGCACCCAGGGCGTGGGCGTGCTCACGGGCGACGAGGCGACCAACCACTCCCTGTCGGGGCCGATGCTCCGGGCGAGCGGCGTGGACTACGACGTCCGGAAGGACCGCCCCTATCTGGGCTACGAGACCTATGACTTCGACGTGCCGGTCGGCGAGCACGGCGACATCTACGACCGCTACCGGGTCCGGCTCGAGGAGATGTGGCAGTCGAACCGGATCCTGGAGCAGGCGCTCGACCGGCTGGCCGATCTCCAGGGGGCCCCGATCAACGTGGACGATCCCCGCGTCATCCTGCCCCCCAAGTCGCGGGCGATGAGCGACATGGAGGCCATGATCTTCCACTTCAAGCAGGTGATGGAAGGAGTGAAGCCGCCCGCCGGTGAGGCCTATATGGGCATCGAGAACCCCAAGGGCGAGCTGGGCTACTACTTCGTCTCGGACGGCACCGCCAAACCGGTGCGATGGCGGATCAGGCCGCCCTCGTTCATCAACCTGTCGAGCCTGCCGCGGATGTGTGAAGGCGCGCTGCTGGCGGACGTGATCGCCATCAACGCGAGCGTGGACATCGTCATGGGGGAGGTCGATCGATGAGCGGGGCGCACGGCGCACACGCGGGGCACGGGACGGCCCCGGCCGAGGAGTACACGCCGGTGTTCACCGGCCCGGCCCGGGCGCGGCTGGAACAGCTCTTCAGCAAGTATCCGACCAAGCAGGCCTGCCTGCTCCCCGCGCTCTGGATCGTCCAGGAGACGCGCGGCTGGATCTCCGAGCAGGCGATCGGCGAGGTGGCGGACGTGCTGGAGCTGACGCCCGCCTACGTGAAGGGCGTGGTCACCTTCTATACGATGTACCACACCCACCCCGTCGGGCGGCACTTCGTGCAGGTCTGCACCACCAGCCCCTGCAACATCTGCGGGGCGGAGGACGTGGTGAAGGCACTGCTGACGGCGACGGGATGCGGCGAGCTGGGGGCCACCAGTCCCGACGGCCGCTTCACCGTGATCGAGGTGGAATGTCTCGGCGCGTGCGGATTCCCGACGCCGATCCTGGTGGACGACGATTTCATCGAGAACGTGACCCCGGAGAAGGTCCCGGGCATCGTGCAGAGGTACGAGTAATGGGCTACCCGCATCCCAGCCATCCCAAGGAGACCGTCCTCCTCTCCAAGCACTTCGGTGATCCCGAAGCGCGAACCTATGCCGGCTGGGTGAGGCACGGCGGCTACGAGGCGCTCCGCACGGCGGTGGGGATGACGCGCGAGGCGATCGTCGAGGAAGTGAAGGCCTCGGGGCTCCGGGGCCGGGGCGGCGCGGGGTTCCCGACCGGGCTCAAATGGTCGTTCATGCCCAAGGAAGTGGTGAAGCCCCACTACCTGGTCTGCAACGCCGACGAGTCGGAGCCCGGCACCTTCAAGGACCGCGAGATCATGCGCTGGACTCCGCACGCGCTGATCGAGGGATGCGCCATCGCGGCGTACGCCATCGGGGCCGAGCGCTGCTACATCTACATCCGCGGCGAGTTCACCGAGCCGTGGAGGGTGATGACCGCCGCGGTCGAGGAGGCGTTCACCAACGGGGCGCTGGGGGACAACGTCTTCGGCAGCGGCAAGCGGATCGAGATCGTGCTCCATCGCGGCGCCGGCGCCTACATCTGCGGCGAAGAGACCGCGATGATGAATTCGATCGAGGGCCGGCGCGGCAATCCCAGGATCAAGCCGCCGTTCCCCGCCGTGGCCGGCCTCTTCGGGATGCCGACCACGATCAACAACGTGGAGACCCTGGCGGCGGTGCCGCACATCCTCACCCGCGGCGCCGCGTGGTACAAGTCGCTCTGTCTGGGCAACCCGAAGAGCACCGGCACCAAGCTGGTCTCGGTCTGCGGCCACGTGCAGCGCCCGGGGAACTACGAGGTCACCATGGGCACTCCCATGCGCGACATCCTGTACGACATGTGCGGCGGGCCGCCGGCGGGACGGAAGTTCAAGGCGGTCATCCCGGGGGGCTCCTCGGTTCCCATCATGACCATGGACGAGGCCGAAGCCGCGCTCTTCGACTACGAGGGCGTGGTGGAAAAGGGCTCCATGCTGGGCTCGGCCGGCATGATCGTGATGGACGACAGCACCGACATGGTGTACCAGATCTGGCGCCTGGCCCGCTTCTACGCCCACGAGTCCTGCGCCCAGTGCACCCAGTGCCGCGAGGGCACCGCGTGGACCACCCGGATCCTGGAGCGGATCCTGGCCGGGAAGGGCAAGCAGGACGATTTCCAGCTGCTGCTCGATCTCTCCGAGAACATGACGGGGAAGACGATCTGCGTCCTCAGCGACTCCTGCGCGGCCCCGGTCGTCAGCGGGATCCGGAAGTTCCGCTCGGAGTTCGAGGCGTACATCGCGGGGGCCCGCGAGCCGGCACTGGCATCCGTGTGAGGCGGGCGATGATCCATCACGAGGGGCACGTCGCGGTTTTCGTGTCGTCGTGGTGGATCCTTCGAGGAACCCAAACGGGAAGACAATGGCAGACGAACTGGTCACCGTAACGATCGACGGAATGCAGGTCGCGGTGCCGAAGGGCATCCCGATCATCGAGGCCGCCAAGCAGGCCGGCATCCTCGTGCCCCACTACTGCTACCACCCCTCGCTGCCGTCGCCCGCCGTCTGCCGGATGTGCCTGGTGGAGGTGGAGAAGGCGCCCAAGCTCATGCCGGCGTGCGTCACCGCCGTGGCCGAGGGCCAGGTGGTGCACGTCAACAGCCCCAGTGCCAAGCAGGCGCGCGAGGGGGTGCTCGAGCTTCTGCTCATCAATCACCCGCTCGACTGCCCGATCTGCGACCAGTCCGGCGAGTGCGAGCTCCAGGACTACGTGTTCCAGGAGGGCCGCGCCGGCACCCGCTACCGGGACTACGCCAAGCGGTACAACCCGGTCGAGGACTTCGGCCCCGACGTGCTGTATGTCCCGAACCGCTGCATCCTCTGCACCCGGTGCGTCCGCTTCATGGAGGACGTGGCCGATACCCCGGTGCTCAACGTGTCCGAACGTGGCGACCGGGCCTACATCGGCATCTCGGAGCAGCAGCGGCTGGATCATCCCTGGGCCGGCAACGTGGTGGACCTCTGCCCGGTCGGCTCGCTCCTCTCCAAGGACTTCCTGCACAAGGCCAGGGCCTGGGACCTCGACAAGACCGCGAGCGTCTGCCCCGGCTGCACTCAGGGCTGCAACATCAGCATCGACACCCGCGACGAGGTGGTGGTGCGGATCCGGCCCCGGCCGAACCTCGAAGTGAACCGCCACTTCATCTGCGACTACGGCCGGATGAACTACCGCTGGATGAACCGCGGAGACCGGGTCGAGGCCCCTCTGGTCCGCGACGGCTCCCGCCACGTGGCGACCGACTGGGACACCGCCCTCGACCGGCTCGGCCAGGTGGTTCGCGGTGCCTCCGGGGGCGTCGTGATCCTGGCCTCCGGCCGTGCCTCCACCGAATCCCTGGGCCTGGTGCGGCGGATGGTCGATCGGCTGGAGGTGACCGCGGCGGTGCAGGTGCCCCTGGGTGACGAGGCGCCGCTGGCCGGGATCCCGGGGCTCGCGCTCCGCCGCGAGCGGGCGCCCAACCTGGCCGCCGCGGAGCTGCTGGGCTACGGCGTCCACTGGGAAGCGGCGATGCGCGAGGTGCTCGGCGCCGCGCTGGTGATCGTGCTCGACGCCGATCTGAGTCCCGAGGACGAGGCCGCTCTGGCGGCGGCGCCCGGGATCGTCGTGATGCTCGCGACCGTCATGCCCGAGGCCAGGAACGCGGACCTGATCCTGCCGATCACCAACATGGCCGAGGAGAACGGGACCTACGTGAACCGCGACCGGCGGATCCAGCGCTACCAGCAGGCCAAGGCACAGCCCGGCATGGCTCGGCCCGCCTGGTGGGTCGCCGGCGAGGTGCTCGCCGGCCCCGGTCCCGACCCTTCGGCCCCATCCACCGCCGCGGAGGCGTTCGCGCTGCTCGGGGAGCGCTGGCCCGTGTTCGCCGGGATCGGGCACGACGCCATCGGCTACACCGGGCGGCCGCTGGCGGAGGCCGCCGGGGCGGGGGGCGTGCGATGAGCCCCGAGCTCAAGGGCTATCTCCTGCTCAGTGTGGTCAAGATGGTCGTGGTGTTCACCATCATCATGATCGGCGTGGCCCTGCTGACGCTGATGGAGCGCAAGGTCAGCGCGTGGATGCAGAACCGGCACGGGCCCAATCGGGTCGGCTGGGCGGGGCTGCTGCAGCCGGCCGCCGACGGGGTGAAGAACATTCTGAAGGAAGAGACGCTGCCCGCGCTCGCCAATCGGGGGCTCTTCATCGTGGCCCCGGCGCTCTCCTTTATCCCGGCGCTGCTGCTCTCCGCCGTCATCCCGTTTGCCGCCCCGCTGCCGGTGGACTTCGACTTCACCCTTGGCCCCCTGGGCCGGTTCGTGCATCACGGCCCCATGCCGATGGTGGTGGCGGACTTGCCGGTCGGCTTCCTCTTCGTGCTCGCCGTGAGCTCGCTCGGGGTGTACGGCATCGCGCTCGCGGGATGGTCCTCCAACAGCAAGTACGCGCTGCTGGGCGGCCTCCGCGCCAGCGCCCAGATGATCTCCTACGAGGTGGCGATGGGGCTGAGCCTCATCCCCGTCCTCCTGATGTCGGGCGACGTGAGCTTCTCCACCATCGTGGCCAGGCAGCAGGCCGGCATCTGGTACGTGATGCCGCTCTTCCTCTCGTTCTTCATCTTCACCATCGCCGGCTTCGCCGAGACCAACCGCCTCCCGTTCGATCTGCCGGAGGCGGAATCGGAGCTGATCACCGGCTATCACACCGAATACAGCGCGATGAAGTTCTCCTTCTTCTTCATCGCGGAGTACGCCAACGTCGTGACGGTCTGCGCCATGATCACGACGCTCTTCTTCGGCGGCTGGGACATCCCGTTCACCGACTGGGACCGCTCGGGCGGCCTGCTGCCGACGCTGGCGACCTGGCTGTTCTTCTTCGTCAAGGTCCTCTTCTGGATCTTCTTCGTGATGTGGATCCGCTGGACGCTGCCGCGGTTCCGCTACGACCAGCTCATGGCGCTCGGCTGGAAGGTCATGATGCCGCTGGCGCTGGCCTACATCATGGTGATGTGCACCGCCATCTACCTGATCGAGCGGGTGCTCGGGGTGACCGATCCGGTGATCGAGTCCCTGATCCTGTTCGGCCTCAACGTGGGCATCGGGCTCCTGGTCTTCGGGGTGCTGGACAGCGGCGTGTTCATCCGGGGCTCCGGCGCCCGGCAACGGCAGGTTCTCCCCCAGAGCGGCGCTCGCGCCGCGGCGGCGGGCTGATGGCGATCGGCGTCAAGGTCATGAAGCGCCCGGAGCGGCAGGTCAGCTATGTCCGGGCCACGCTCAAAGGCATGGCACTCACCTTCAAGCACATGCTGGAGAAGAAGGTGACCATGCAGTACCCGGAGCAGAAGAGCACCGACGCGGACCACGGCATGGGCGCGTACTCGCTCTCGCCCCGCTGGCGCGGAACCCACCGGATGCTCACCGACGAGCAGGGCCGCTCCAAGTGCGTGGCCTGCGGGCTCTGTCCCCAGATCTGCCCGGCCAACTGCATCAAGCTGGTGCCGGGCGAGGACGAGCAGGGCAACCGCTATCCGCTGATCTACGAGATCGACGAGTTCCGCTGCATCTTCTGCGGCTACTGCCAGGAGGTCTGCCCGGAGGAGGCGATTCACGTGGGGGTCCACTTCGAGAACTCGGAGTATAGCCGGGGCCGGTTCGTCTACGACCTCGAGCGTCTCTCCTCGCAGACCCACGCCGTCTCGACCCTGTGGGACCCCTCCGATCCCGAGGGTGAGTAGATGACCGAGGCGGTCTTCTACGTCTTCGCGGCCATCGCGGTGGTGACCGCTTCCATGTGCGTCCTGTCCCGCAGCGCGATGTCGGCGGTGCTGTGGCTCACGGCCACGATGCTCTCGCTGGCCGCGCTCTACGTGCTGCTGGGCGCCGAGTTCGTCGCCGCGATCCAGGTGCTGGTCTACGCCGGCGCGGTGATGGTCCTCTTCCTCTTCGTCGTGATGCTGCTGAACCTGGGTCACCCGACGAGCGACATGCGGGGGCCCACCGCGCTCGCGGCGACCATCGTGATCGCCGGCCTGCTGGCCCTCCAGCTCTTCGCCCTCTGGCGCTACACCCCGGCCCGGCTGGCCGCCGAGGTGGCGCAGGCCCCGCAGCTGAGCGACCCGGCCACCGCCTTCGTGGCCGGCGAGCTGGCCCGGCAGGAGGCGCTCTCCCGCGGAGTGGTCGGCGCCGTGGCGGCGCCCCTCTTCCAGATCTATCTCGTCCCCTTCGAGATCACCTCCATCCTGCTCCTCGCCGCGATCGTTGGCGCCGTGGTGCTGGCCAAGCGGAGGATCTGATGACCGACGGCACGGCCCTGCTGGGCCCGGCGCTGGGGCTCTCGGCGATCCTCTTCACCATCGGCGTCGCGGGCGTCCTCCTGCGGCGCAACGTGATCGTCCTCTTCGTCTGCATCGAGCTGATGCTGAACGCGGTGAATCTGACCTTCGTGGCGCTGGCGCAGCTGCATGGGGCCAGCGGCCAGGTGATGGTCTTCTTCGTCATGACCGTGGCCGCCGCGGAAGCGGCCGTGGGACTCGCCATCATTCTCGCCATCTTCCGGCACAAGCGGTCGGTCGACCTCCAGAACGTCAACCTGCTCCGGGGCTGATGATCCCTTCACAGTGGGTCTGGCTCGCCGTCGCGCTCCCGCTCGCCGGGTTTCTCGTCAACGGGGCCCTGGCCCTGCGGCGGGCGCCGTCCACGCTCGCGGTCTCGCTCGTCGGCCCCGGCGTGCTGCTCGCCTCCTTCGGCGTGTGTCTGGGCGTGTTCATCGGATTGCTCGGGGCGCCGCCCCACGAGCCCCACATCGTGACCCTGTGGCCGTGGATGCCGGTGGGGTCGCTCAAGGTGGATCTGGCCTTTCAGGTGGACCAGCTCGCGACGGTCATGCTCCTGGTGGTGACGGGCGTGGGAAGCCTGATCCATGTGTTCAGCGTGGGCTACATGAAGGAGGACCCCGGCTACGCGCGCTACTTCGCGTACCTCAACCTCTTCGTGGTGTTCATGCTGGTGCTGGTGCTCGGCGCCAACTTCCCGGTGCTCTTCATCGGCTGGGAGGGGGTGGGACTCTGCTCCTACCTGCTCATCGGATTCTGGTTCACCGAGGAAGCCAACGCCAACGCCGGCAAGAAGGCCTTCATCATGAACCGGATCGGCGACTTCGGAGTGCTGGTCGCCATGTTCCTGCTCTGGCGCGAGCTGGGCACGCTCGACTTCGCCGCGATCGCCGAGCGGGCCCCGGGCACGCTGGAGCAGGGCGGCACGGTCGTCACGCTGATCACGCTCTTCATCTTTCTCGGCTGCACCGGCAAGTCGGCCCAGATCCCGCTCTATACCTGGCTGCCCGACGCGATGGCCGGACCCACGCCCGTGTCGGCACTGATCCACGCGGCGACCATGGTCACCGCCGGCGTCTACCTGGTGGTGCGGACCAACGTGCTCTTCGCGATGGCGCCGCTGTCGAGCGCGATCGTGGCCGGCATCGGCGCGCTCACCGCGATCTTCGCGGCCACGATCGCGCTCAAGCAGTACGACATCAAGAAGGTCCTGGCCTACTCCACGGTGTCCCAGCTGGGCTACATGTTCCTCGCCGTCGGCTCCGCGGCCTTCGCCGGCGGGATCTTCCACCTCGTGACGCACGCCTTCTTCAAGGCGCTGCTCTTCCTCGGCGCCGGCAGCGTGATCCACGCCATGCACCACGCCTACCACGCCACCCACTCGCACGAGGACGCCCAGGACATGCGGAACATGGGCGGACTCCGGCGGGAGATGCCGGTGACGTTCTGGCTCATGACGATCGCCACCCTGGCCATCGCCGGGATCCCGCCGCTCTCGGGATTCTTCTCCAAGGACGAGATCCTCGCCTCCGCGTTCGCGCGGGGCGCGGACATGCCGATCTACTATCTGTACTACGCGCTGGGCCTCCTGGCGGCGCTCCTCACGGCGTTCTATATGGCCCGCCTCATGACCATGACCTTCCTGGGCGAGAACCGCACCGGGACGGAAGAGCGCCGGCACCTGCACGAGGCGCCCTGGATCATGACCGGGCCGCTGCTGGTGCTGGGCGTCCTGACCGCGATCGGCGGCGTGATCAACCTGCCGACGTTCGTCGGCGGCCACCATTGGCTGGAGTCCTGGCTCGAGCCGGTCACCGCCGCGGGCGCCGCGTTCGCCCGGGTGGAGCTTCCCCACGGCACCACCGAGCTCCTGCTGGTAGGCGGAGCGGTGCTGGTGGGGGTGGTCGGTCTCCTGCTGGGGTACCGCGCCACCCTCGCGCGGAGGATCCCGACGGCTCGCGAGGCTTCCGCGGAGCGGGGCCTGGCACGGATGCTCAACCGCAAGTACTACGTGGACGAGCTCTACGACGCCGCCATCGTGCGCCCGTTCGTGTGGTTCTCCCGCGTGGTCCTCTGGAAGGGCGTGGATCAGGGGCTGCTGGATGGCGCCGCGGTGAACGGCACCGCGAAGCTGTCCCGGGGTCTGGGGTGGCTGGGCAGCCGGCTCCAGACCGGACAGGTGGGACTCTACATCGTTCTCTTCCTCGTGGGCGCGCTCTGGATCCTGCGCGCCGTGATCCGGTGACGCCGCGATGACCGAATTCCTCGACTCGATCGGCTACGGCCAGTGGATCCTCCACGCCCTGATCCTGCTCCCGCTCCTCGGCGTGGTGCCGGTGCTGCTCGGGCCGGAGCCGTCGGCCAAGTGGACCGCGCTGATCGTGACCACGGTGGAGCTGGTCCTGTCGCTCGGGCTCTGGTGGGCGCTGGAGCCGGGATCCGGCAGCCTGCAGCTCCTCTCCGACGCGCCGTGGATACCGGGCTGGGGCATCAGCTATCGGGTCGGGATCGACGGGATCTCGCTGGTGATGGTGCTGCTCACCACGCTGCTGATGCCGATCAGCGTGCTCGGCAGCTGGCGGTACATCACCAAGCAGGAGCGCGGCTTCTACGCCTTGATGCTGACACTGCTGACCGGGCTGATCGGCGTGTTCATCGCGCTGGATCTCTTCGTGTTCTACGTCTTCTTCGAGGTGATGCTGATCCCGATGTACTTCATCATCGGGATCTGGGGCGGGCCCAACCGCCTGTATGCCGCGATCAAGTTCTTCATCTATACCATGGCGGGCTCGCTGCTGATGCTGGTGGCGATCGTCGCGCTGGTGTGGCGCATCCAGTCGGTCACGGGGAATCTCTCCTTCGCCTACGACCACGTCCTGGCGCATGCGGGCGCGGTCGGTCCCCTCGCGCCCTGGCTCTTCGCGGCCTTCGCGATCGCCTTCGCCATCAAGGTGCCGATCTTCCCCTTCCACACCTGGCTGCCCGACGCGCACGTCGAGGCCCCCACGGCCGGCAGCGTGCTGCTCGCGGCCGTGATGCTCAAGATCGGGACCTACGGCTTCATCCGGTTCGCGGTGCCGTTCTTTCCCCATGTCGCCCTGAGCCCGGCCGTGAGCCGCCTCGTGGTCGCACTCGCGGTCATCGGGATCATCTACGGGGCGCTGGTCGCCATGGTCCAGCCGGACATCAAGAAGCTGGTGGCGTATTCCTCCGTCAGCCATCTCGGCTTCGTGATGCTCGGCATCTGGGGCGGGACCCTGCAGAGCGTGCAGGGGTCGCTGATGGTCATGATCAGCCACGGCTTCTCCACCGGGGCACTGTTCCTCCTGATCGGCATGATCTACGAGCGGCGCCACACTCGCCTGATCGCCGAGTACGGCGGCATCGCCCGGGTGGTGCCGGTCTTCAGCCTCATCTTCACGGTGGTGGTGCTCTCCTCCATCGGCCTCCCCGGGCTCAACGGCTTCGTGGGGGAGTTCCTGGTGCTGCTCGGCAGCTTCACGGCCTTCCCGGTCGCGACCGCCATCGGCACGACCGGCGTCATCTTCGCCGCCGCATACTTTCTCTGGGCACTGCAGCGGATGATCTACAACCGCCTGGACAAGCCGGAGAACGAGCGGCTGACCGACCTGACCGGTCGCGAGCTCGCGCTCATGGTCCCGCTGCTGATCGGCATCGTCTGGATGGGGCTCTACCCCGAGCCGGTGCTCCGCCGGATGGAACCCGCGGCCAGGCGGTACCTGCAGCTCACCCAGCCCCCCGGCACGGCATCGCCGGTCGCGGTCCGCGGCTCGACCGTGGAGCTGCGGCCATGAACCGGATCGATCTCGGCTCGCCGCTGGGCATCGCCGTAGCCCTGCTGCCGGAGATCCTGCTCACGGCCTGGGCGCTCATCGTGCTCCTGGTGGTGGCCTGGCGCCACCGGACCGCGCAGGACAGCCGGCTGGCCGGCTGGCTCGCGCTCGCCGGCGTGGTGGTGAGCGGCGCCGCGGTCGCCGCGCTCTGGGTGGGCGGCGTCGCTCCCGACGGGCTGCCCCAGATGATCGCGCTCGACCCCTTCCGCTACGGCGCGTCGGCCATCGCGCTCCTGGCGGCCGGGGGCACCATTCTGATCTCCCTGGGGTACATGGAGCGGGAGCGCCTGACCGCGCCGGAGTATTACCCGCTGGTGCTCCTCGCCACGGCGGGGATGATGTTCCTCGCCGGCGCCGAGGACCTGATCGTGCTCTTCCTGGGACTCGAGGTGATGTCGGTCGCGGTGTACGTGCTCGCCGGGTTCAACCGGGCGGACCCGTTCTCCTCCGAGGCGGCGCTGAAGTACTTCCTCATCGGCGCCTTCGCGTCGGGGTTCCTGTTGTACGGCATCGCGCTGGTGTACGGCACCACCGGGACCACCAACCTCTCCATCATCGGCGCCCAGCTCTCCGGACGTCCCATGCCCCTCATGGCGGCTCTCGGCCTGGGGCTCCTGCTCATCGGCATGGGCTTCAAGATCTCCGCAGTGCCGTTCCACATGTGGGCGCCCGACGTGTACGACGGCTCGCCCACTCCGGTGAGCGGGCTCATGGCGACCGGCGTGAAGGCGGCGGCCTTCGCCGCGCTGGTCCGCGTCCTGATGGAGGCGTTCCCCTCGGCAATCGGGGTATGGCAACCCATCGTCGCCGCGCTGGCGATCGCGTCCATGGTGGCCGGCAACCTGGTCGCCCTCGCGCAGCGCTCGCTCAAGAGAATGCTGGCATACAGCTCGATCGCCCATGCGGGCTACATGCTCGTCGCCGTGTGGACCGGCACCCACGCGGGCGCAGGCGCCGTCCTCCTCTACCTGCTGGCCTACGGCCTGACCACGCTCGCCAGCTTCGGGCTGCTCACCGCCCTCGGACGCGGCGGCGAGCGTGACGTCACCTATGACGACATCGCGGGCCTCGCGTCGGCCCGCCCGGCGATCGCGCTGGGCCTCGCCGTCTGCATGCTGTCGTTGCTGGGCTTCCCCGGCACGCTGGGCTTCATCGGCAAGTGGTACATTCTGACCGCCGCGGTGGCCGAGGGACAGTTGATCCTGCCGGTGATCCTGGTCCTGACCAGCGTTCTGTCGGCCGGCTATTATCTCCCGGTCATCATGGCCATGTACATGCGCCCTTCGCCGAGCCCCGGCCGCCACGACGGTGTCGGGCTGAGTGCTACCGCGGCGGGTGCGATCGCGGCCTCCGTGGCCGCGGTCATCCTCTTCGGTTTCTGGCCCAGCGGGCTGCTGGACGCCGCGGGCGCGAGCGCGCGCACGCTGACGCAGACGGCGCTGCCCCTGGCCGGGCCCTGAGGGCCGGCATGGACGTCCCCAGATCCATCTTCCGGCAGTACGACGTCCGCGGTCTCGTGGACGAGCAGCTCACCCCCGAGTTGGCGCGTGCGCTGGGCCGCGCGTTCGCCAGCGTGGCATGGGACCGGGTCGGCCGGGCACCGGTGATCGCGGTGGGACGGGACAACCGCCCGTCGGGTCCGGCACTCTCCCAGGGCGTGAGGCTGGGGATCGCCGATGCGGGGGGGACCGCGGTGGACGTCGGCACCCTGCCCACGCCGGCACTGTACTTCGCCGTGTCCGCGCTCAGGACCGACGGCGGCCTCCAGGTCACCGGCTCCCACAACCCGCCCGAGTTCAACGGTTTCAAGATGGTGCTCTCGGGCGACGCCTTCCACGGCGAGGACATCCTGGGTCTCTGGGAGATCATCGTGGCCGAGCGCTGGCGCAGCGGTGCAGGGAAGGAGGCCACCGACAGCTCGGTGCTCCAGCGGTACCGCGACGCCATCGTCTCCCGGCACAAGCTGGAGCGGCGGGTAAAGGTGGTGGCCGACTGCGGCAACGGCGTCGGCAGCGTGATCGCCGTCTCGACCCTCCAGGCGCTCGGTGCCGAGGTGACGCCGCTCTTCTGCGAGTCGGACGGCACCTTTCCGAACCATCACCCCGATCCCACGGTGCCCGAGAACCTGGAGGACCTGCAGGAGGCGGTGCGGCGCACCGGCGCCGAGCTTGGCATCGCCTTCGATGGCGACGCCGACCGGATCGGCGCCGTGGACGAGACCGGCCAGATCGTCTGGGGCGACCAGCTCCTGGTAATCTTCGGCCGGGACGCGGTGCGGCGCTTCGGCCCCGGCACCCCCGTCATCTTCGACGTGAAGTGCTCGGAGGTCCTGCCCGCCGCGCTGCGGGAAGCCGGCGCCGAGCCCGTGATGTGGAAGACGGGCCATTCGCTCATCAAGGCGAAGATGAAGGAGCTGCACGCGCCGCTGGCCGGCGAGATGAGCGGCCACATGTTCTTCGGCGGCGACTACCTGGGCTTCGACGACGCCGTCTTCGCGGCGGCCCGGCTGCTCGAGATCGTGAGCCGGAAGCCGTTCGGCCTCGCCGCCCACCTGGCCGACCTGCCCAAGACGTTCGCCACTCCCGAGATCCGGGTGGATGCGCCGGAGGAGGAGAAGTTCGCCATCGTCGAGCGCGCCGCGAAGCATTTCGCGGCGCGCTACCCGGTCAATACCATCGACGGTGTGCGCATCACCTTCCCCCACGGCTGGGGACTGTTGCGCGCCTCGAACACCCAGGCGATTCTCGTGCTCCGCTTCGAGGCGACCGATGCTGCGGCGCTGGACGCCTACCGCGGCGAGGTCGTCGGCTGGCTCGCGGGGCAGGGCGTCCGCGCGTAGCCCCGTGAACAGACGGGGCCGCCGGCTGATCGCCGCGATCGCCGGCGTCGTCGCCCTGCTGTTCGTCGGCCGGTGGGTGGCAGGCCTGCTGGCCGACCGCTGGTGGGCCGCGCAGATCTCTCCCGCCGCCGTCGATTTTCTCACCGACTGGCACATCCTCCGGCTGACCCTCGATCTGGCGGGCTTCCTGCTCGCGTCCGCCTGGTTCATCGGACACCTCCTGCTCGTCTATCGCGCGGTGGGATCGGTGCAGGTCCGCCGCAACGTCGCCAATCTCGAGTTCCGTGAGGCGCTCACGCCCGGCGCCCTCCTCACGATCGCAGTCGGATCGGGGGCGCTGCTCGGACTCCTCGTCGGCACGGGCGGCGCCGAGCGGTGGCAACAGGTGGCGCTTGCCTGGGAGGGCGTGAGCTACGGGGTGACCGAGCCGCTGCTCCAGCACGACGTCGGCCTCTACGTGGCCCAGCTGCCCGCCTGGCGGCTGGCCCACGGCTTCACGATGCTCCTCGTCCTCCTCGCCCTCGGCATCGTGTTCGGACTGTACGTCCTGGTGGGCGCCGTGCGCTGGATGGAGGGCCGCCCGGCCATCAACGATCATGCGCGGGCCCACATCGGCTGGCTGCTCACCGCCCTCGCCCTCGTCCTCGTCTGGGGGTACCTGCTCGAGCCGTACGAGCTGGTGGCGGGCCTCGGCCGACCGGTGGACCTCTCGATCTGGAGCGCGACCGCCCTGGTGTCGCCGCTTCTGGTCGGTGTGGGACTCGCCACCGCGGCGCTGTCCGCCGCCTGGGCGCTCCGGCCGCGCCACGCGCTCGCCGCGGCCGGGTGGATCGTCCTCTCGCTCGCCTCGCTGGTAGGACACTGGATGGTCCCGCCGGCCATGGCGGGAGACGGCGAGTCGCCCGCGCCCGCGGCCGTGATCGACCGGCTCAATCGCATGGCCTACGGTCTGGAGCGGCTGGCGGAGATCGACCACATGCCGACGGGGGCGCCCGCGCCGCCGAAAGTACCGTCGCTCTGGAGCGTCGAGATGATCGGGCATCTCGCGGCCGCCGACTCGAGCGAGGTGCTCGCCGTGGATCAGGGGATCCTCGCGGTGCGCGGCAGGCCCCGTCCGGTCTGGCTGGCGGTCAGCGCCGCACCGACGGGGCGCACCTCCGTCACCGCCGTCGCCGACGACAGGGTCGGCAAGGCCGGGCAACCGCTCTTCTATTCGGCCGGCGACACCACACCGTCGCCAACCCGGGGCACGTACCTCGAGCTCGGTCCCGAAGGGTTCCGGCCCGACGCGGAGCCCTATCGGATCGAGGCCGGGGAGCGCAGAGGCATCCCACTGGGAGGCTGGCCCCGGCGTCTGATGCTCGCCTGGGCGCTGCAGGCAGGCGGGCTGCTTCAGCGGAACGCGGCGGAGTCGCGGGTGGACTGGCGTCTCTCTCCCACGGAGCGGCTGGAGACGTTGGCGCCGTTCGCCCGATGGGGGGAGCCGCTGCCGCGCATCGTGAACCGGGGCCTCATGTGGGTGATGGACGGCTACGTCGCCCCTCGCACCTTCCCGCTCAGCGCGCGGTTGCACTGGCGCGGTCGGGAGATCGGCGCGCTCGAGGCCGGCTTCCTCGCCACCGTCGACGCCGCGACCGGAGCGACCCGCATCTATCTCCATCCCGACGCGGATGGGCTCGCCGCCGCGTGGGCCGCGGCGGCGCGCGGCCTGGTGGAGCCGACCTCCTCCATTCCCGAGGCGGTCCGGCGGGCGGCGCCCTACCCGCTGGAACTCTTCCGGGTCCAGGCGACCTACCTCGAGCAGCACGGGCCGCGGCTTGGCGGCCTCGGCGGTCCAGCTGGAAGCCGCCAGGGCGAGCTGCCGGCGACCGACGTCGCATGGAGCGGCGACACCGCCGGGACGGTGCGGATGGCCTTCTACGAGCGCGCCGGCGATCGGCGACTCGGCGGCGTGCTCACGGGAACGAGGGCCGGCGGCACGGACGAGCTGCGTCTCGTCCGGTTCGACTCGGTCGGCGCGCTGCAGAGCCGGACGGCCCTGGAGAGCCGCTGGAGCCACTTCGCGTCCTACGACGCGCTCAGCGACTCGATCGGCGAGGAAGGCGGCAAGCTGGAGCACGGGCCCGTGCGCCTCGATCTGGGCGGGACCGGTCCGGTGGCCTACCAGTCGCACTTCACCCGCGGCGGCCGGGGCTCCGTCGTCCTCTCCTGGGTCAGCGTGGCCGCCGCCGGCGATCGGCTCGGTGCCGGCCGTAACCTGCGGGAGGCCTGGAACAACCTGCTCGGCGCCACGGTTCCGTCGATCGCCGGCAGCGCGCAGGCGACCCGCCTGGACGAGGCGCGACGCTGGCTGCAGCGCGCCGACTCGGCGCTTCGAAGCGGGGACTGGACCGTCTTCGGACAGGCCTGGCACGGACTCCACGAGGCCATCGGTCTCCCGCCGGAGACGGGCGAGCGGTGAGCTTGCTCGACTCTTGGGGCAGGACTAGCTTGCAGCGCGTTTTCCGCCGGGCGGGGACGTGAGCACGGCGGTGCTGGCGTTCGGCGGGAACGCGCTCTCCCGCGCCGACGAGCCCGCGACGGTGGCCAACCAGTTCCGCCGCGCGCGCGAGAGCATGGCGTCGGTCGTGACGCTGGCGCGGGAAGGGTGGCGCATCGTCCTGGTCCATGGGAACGGCCCGCAGGTCGGCGACTCCCTGGTACGCAACGAGGTCGCGCGGCGGGTCGTCGAGCCGCTGCCGCTCGGTGTCCTGGTGGCGGAGACCGTCGGCTGGATCGGCTACATGCTCCAGCAGTCGCTGCAGAACGCGCTGGCGGCGGCCGGGGTGCGGCGCGAGGTGGTGACCCTGGTGACCCAGACGCTGGTCGACCAATTCGATCCGGCGCTGGGCATGCCGACCAAGCCCATCGGCCAGCCGCTCACCGAAGACGAGGCCGCCCGCCTGCGGGAGTCGGGCCGCGCGGTGGCACGGGACGGCGCCCGGGCGTGGCGGCGCATGACCACCAGTCCGATGCCGCTGGCGGTCGTGGAGTTTCCGGTGGTGCGCCGGCTGCTGGAGCAGGACGTGATCGTGATCGCCGGGGGCGGCGGCGGCCCGCCGGTGTACCACGACCCGCTCCTGGGCCTCGAGGGCGTAGATGCGGTGGTGGACAAGGATCGGGTCGCCGCCGTGCTCGCGCGCCAGCTCGAGGCCGACGTCCTGATGATCCTCACCAACGTCGAGGCGGTCTACCAGGGGTGGGGAAGTCCGTCGGCCCGCGCCATTCGCCGGCTGACGGTTGCGCAGGCCGACGCCATGATCGCGGAGGGCGCCTTCGACGTCGGCGGAATGCGGCCGAAGGTCGAGGCGGCGGCCGGCTTCGCGCGCACCGGCGGCCGCTCGATCATCGCGCACCTGGCCTCGGGCCCGGCGGCGCTCCGGGGCGAGACCGGCACCACCATCGTGAGGGACGCGTGAATCTGCACGAGTACCAGGCCCGGACACTGTTGAAGGCGGTGGGAATTCCGATGTTCGACGGCGACGTCGCATCGACTCCCACCGAGGCCGAGGCTATCGCCCGACGCATCGGGGGCACGGTGGTGATCAAGGCCCAGGTCCACGCGGGCGGGCGGGGCAAGGCCGGCGGCGTGAAGCTGGCGCGGAATCCCGCCGAGGCAGCGGACGAAGCGGCGCAGATTCTCGGGATGACCATCAAGGGTCTGACCGTGCACAAGGTCCTCGTGGTCCCGGCGGCCGAGATCGCCACCGAGAGCTACGTCGGGCTCATCATGGACCGGGAGACCCAGCGCCCCGTCTTCATGGTGAGCTCGGCCGGCGGAGTGGACATCGAGGAGGTCGCGGCGAAGACTCCGGAAAAGATCGTTCGGCTGCCGGTGGATCCCACCTACGGTCTCTTTCCCCACCAGGCCCTGTCGCTCGCCTTCGTGCTCTACCGCGATTTCACCCAGGTGAAGGCCGCCGCCAAGATCATGGAGCAGCTGTATCGCGCATTCGTCGACAACGGCGCATCCCTCGCGGAGATCAACCCGCTGGTGACCACGCCCGACGGCAGGGTGCTGGCCCTGGACGCGAAGGTCGTCATCGACGACAACGAGTTGTTCTGGCGCCCGGACCTGGGCGTGCTTCGCGACGATTCGGCGGAGGAGCCCAGCGAGGCCGCGGCCCGGCGAGCCAACCTCTCGTTCATCAAGCTCGAGGGGAACGTGGGCTGCGTGGTGAACGGTGCCGGGCTCGCGATGGCGACCATGGACCTGGTGAAGTACTACGGCGGGGCGCCGGCCAACTTCCTCGACATCGGAGGCAGCTCGAGCCCGGAGAAGGTCATCAACGCGCTCAAGATCATCACTGCCGACCCGAACGTGAAGGCGATCCTCTTCAACATCTTCGGCGGCATCACCCGGACCGACGACGTCGCCAACGGCATCGTCGCCGCGACCCGGCAGTTCAAGGTCGACGTGCCGATCGTGATTCGCCTGACCGGCACCAACGAGGCGGAGGCGATCCGGATCCTCAACGAGGTGGGCATGCCGGCGCTGAGCGACATGGACGAGGCGGTGCAGCGGGTGGTGCAGCTGGCGCGGGAGGGCGCGTGAGCATCTTCGCCGACGCCACGACCCGCCTGCTCATCCAGGGCATCACCGGCCGCGAGGGCTCGTTCCACGCCCGCCAGATGATCGAGTACGGCACCAACGTCGTGGCTGGCGTGACCCCGGGCAAGGGAGGCCAGACGTTCGAAGGCAAGGTCCCGGTCTTCAACACCGTGGCCGACGCCGTGCGCGAGACGGGAGCCAACACCTCGGTCATCTACGTGCCGCCGATGGGCGCCGCCGCCGCGATCATCGAAGCGGCCGACGCCGGGATTCCGCTGGTCGTCTGCATCACCGAGGGGATTCCGGTCCTGCATATGAGCCGGGCGATGCCTTTCGTGCGGAGCCGCGGCGTGCGCCTGATCGGACCCAACTGCCCGGGCCTCATCACGCCCGGTACCCGGTCCAAGATCGGAATCATTCCCGGCAACATCTGCAGCGCCGGCCGGGTGGGCCTGGTCTCCCGGAGCGGCACTCTCACCTACGAAGTCGTCAATCACCTGACCCGCAGCGGCATCGGACAGAGCACCTGCGTCGGCATCGGCGGCGACCCCATCATCGGCACCAACTTCATCGACTGCCTCGCGGCGTTCCAGGACGACCCGGAGACCGACGCGATCGTCATGATCGGGGAGATCGGCGGCACCGACGAGCAGAACGCGGCCGAGTTCGTCAAGGGGAGCGTGACCAAGCCGGTCGTCGGCTTCATCGCCGGCCAGACGGCGCCCAAGGGCCGGCGCATGGGCCACGCCGGAGCCATCATCTCGGGATCGTCGGGCACCGCCGAGGAGAAGCTCGCCGCGTTCGAGGCGGCGGGCATCGCGATCATGCGCCGGCCGGTCGACGTGGTGGCGCTGCTGAAGCAGCGGCCCAAGGCGAAGCTCTCCACCTAAGGGGGATCGTTTGGCATCACTCACGCTCACTCTCGGCATCGTCAAGCCGGACGCGGTCGCAGCCGGCAAGGCCGGGAAGATCCTCGCCCACCTGGAGCAGGCCGGCTTCGTGGTCCGCGCGACTCGGCTGGTGCGCCTGACGGACCCCCAGGCCGGGGCCTTCTACGAAGTACACCGGGGGCGTCCCTTTTACGACGAGCTGGTCCGATTCATGGTCAGCGGTCCCTGTCTGCCGATGGCCCTCGAGCGGGCCGACGCGGTCGCGCACCTGCGCACCGTGATCGGCGCGACGGACCCCGCGGAGGCCGCCGCCGGGACCATCCGGAAGCTCTATGCCGAGTCCAAGGGAAGGAACGCCATCCACGCCTCCGACAGCGCGGAGAACGCCGCCCGGGAAGTGGGGTTCTTTTTCAGCGAGGGCGAGCTGGCAGGCCTGTGGGGCTGACTTGCCTCAAGTCTTTGTCGCGTTTAGCTTAACGGGCTATGCTGCGCGTGGACATTCGGGACATCGTGCGGGGGCCGGTGCGCACCGTGGGCGAGATCCCGCCGGAGGACCCGACGTTCGAGGGGCTGGGACTGGATCTGGTGGGGCCGGTCAGGGTCGAGGGTCAGCTTCAGGCGACGGGAGACGGAGAGTACCTCTGGCGAGGTGATCTCCACGGTGTGGTGCGGGGCGAGTGCCGGCGGTGCCTGACCGAGGTCATCGACGAAGTGGATGTGGAAGTGGACGCCGCGGTGTTCAGCTCCGATCCCGAAGCGGCAGACCATCCGGATTTCTATCCGCTGCCCGAGCGGGCGGCGGCGGTGGACGTGGGAGCGGTGGTGCGCGAGGAGTTCGCGCTCGCCGCGCAGGCGCACCTTCTTCTCTGTCGGGACGATTGCGCCGGGCTCTGCCCGAAATGCGGGGCCGACTTGAACGCGGGACCGTGCGCCTGTCACGCACCCGCCGAACCTGTTTGAGGAAACCATGGCAGTCCCGAAGCGCCGGACCTCGAAGATGAAGAAGCGCCTGCGGCGGGGTCACCACTCCGGAGCCGGCATGAGCACCCAGCCGTGCCCGCGGTGCAGCTCCCCCAAGCTTCCCCACCGAGTGTGCGATTCCTGCGGCTATTACGGCGGCAAGAAGCGGGTCGAGGTCGAGGACGCCTGAGCGTGATTCGCGTCGCGCTGGACGCGATGGGGGGAGACAGCGCTCCGCGGACTGAGGTCGCTGGAGTGGTGGAGGCGCTCGCGGAGCTGCCCGGCGGATTCCTGGTCCAGCTGGTCGGCCGCTGTGGCGCCATCGAGGCCGAGCTGGCCCAGCATCCCGGCGTCGATCGCGGCCGCCTCGAGCTCCACGAGGCGGCCGACGTCATTGGGATGAGCGAGAAGCCGCTGCAGGCGGTCCGCAAGAAGCCGGATTCCAGCATGGTGGTCGGCCTCGGCCTGCAGCGGGACAGCCGGTCCGACGCCTTCATCTCCGCCGGCAACACCGGTGCGATGCTGGCGGGCTCCACCATGCTGCTCGGCCTGCACGACGGTGTGGAGCGGGCCACCGTGGCCACGCTCTTCCCGACCGGCGGCGAGCCCGTCCTGGTGCTCGACGGTGGCGCCAACCTCGACTGCTCCCCCCGCGAGCTGCTCGGCTTCGCCTATCTCGGCACCGTGTACATGCGCGATCTCATGGGGCGGCCCAACCCGGTGGTGGGGCTGCTCAACGTGGGCGAGGAGGAGGAAAAGGGCACGGCGATCGTCCGCGAGGCCCACCAGCTGCTCAAGCGCGCGCCGCGCATCAACTACGCCGGCAACATCGAGGGCCGCGACATCCTGCCCGGCCCCCAGCAGCGCATCCCGGTGGACGTGGTGGTCTGCGACGGCTTCGTCGGCAACATCGTGCTCAAGTTCTACGAGTCCTCGGCCCGCGTCTTCGTCGGGCTGCTCAAGGAACGCATCCCCGACGCCTTCGACCGGCCGGCCATGGCGGATCTCAACCGCATTCTCGACTACTCCACCTACGGCGGCGCTCCGCTGCTCGGCGTGAAGGGCGTCTCCATCGTCTGCCACGGCGCGTCCAGCCCCAACGCGATCAAGAACGCGATCCGGGTGGCGGTGCAGGCCGCGCGCGCGGGACTGAGCCAGCACATCGGCGCGGAGTTCGCCCAGCGGCAGACGGCCACCCCGGCATGATCACCCGGCCCTTCGCGGAGCTGGCGAGCGTCGGCACCGCCGTGCCCGCAGGCGTGCTCACCAACGAGGACCTGACCCGGACGCTCGACACGTCGGACGAATGGATCGTCGAGCGCACCGGGATCCGGGAGCGGCGGATCGCCGGGCCGGAGCAGAGCGTCGCCATGCTGAGCCACGAGGCCAGCGAGATCGCGCTCGAGCGCGCCGGCGTCGGTGCGGCCGACCTGGACGCGATCGTGGTGGCCACCGCGAGCCCCGACCGACTCCTCCCCTCCACCGCCTGCGATCTCCAGGCCCTGCTCGGCGCCCACAACGCCGCCGCCTTCGACGTCGGCGCCGCCTGTCCCGGCTACATCTACGCGCTGACCGTCGCCGAAGGGCTGATCGCGTCCGGCCAGAGCCGCACCGTGCTGGTGGTGGGCGCCGAGAAGCTCTCCACGATCACCGACTTCCAGGACCGCTCCACCGCCATCCTGTTCGGCGACGGTGCCGGCGCGTCGGTCGTCCGGCCCTCGTCGCAGCCCGGCCGGGGCCTGCTGTCCACCTACCTCAAGTCCGACGGACGGCTCGCCCCGCTGCTCTACCGCCCGGGCGGCGGCTCGTCCGATCCGATCAGCGAGAAGGTGGTCTGCGAGCGGTCGCACTACATGAAGATGGCCGGGCGCGAGGTGTTCAAGGCCGCCGTGCGCGCCATGGCCGAGGCCTGCGACGAGGCGCTGACCCGCGCCGGCGTCACCTCCGACCAGATCGACCTGCTGGTGCCGCACCAGGCCAATCTCCGCATCATCGAAGCCACCGCCAAGCACGCCGGCATCCCGATGTCGAAGGTGATGGTCAACCTCGACCGCTACGGCAACACTTCCTCGGCATCCATCCCCCTGGCGCTGGACCAGGCGCTGGCGGAGGGCCGCGCCGGGCCGGGCTCGCTGGTCATGCTCGTGGCGTTCGGAGCAGGGTTCACCTGGGGGAGCGCCGTCGTCCGGTGGTGACGGTGTTGATGTGTCCCGGCCAGGGCGCGCAGCGCGTCGGGATGGGAAAGGACCTGGCCGAGCGGTTCCCGGCCGCCCGCGACACGTTCGGCGCCATCGACGAGACCCTCGGCACACCCCTTTCGCGCATCATGTGGGAGGGCCCCGAGGACGAGCTCACCCTCACGCACAACGCACAGCCTGCGATCCTGGCCCACACCGCCGCCGTCCTCGCCGTGATCGCCGATCGCCTCACGGCGCCGGCGGCGGCAGCGGGACATAGCCTCGGCGAGTACAGCGCTCACGTGGCGGCGCGCACGCTGACCGTCGCCGACGCGGCCCGCCTGGTCCGCCGGCGCGGGGAGCTGATGCTCGCGGCGGGATCGGCGCGGCCGGGCGCCATGGCGGCCGTGCTCGGCCTCGCGACGGCCGAGGTGGAGGCCGCCTGCAACCAGGCGTCCGGGGGCGGAGGCATCGCCGTCGCGGCCAACCTGAACGCGCCCGATCAGACGGTGATCTCCGGCGATCCGGCCGCCGTGGCCGCCGCGGGCGAGGGCTGCCGGGCGCGCGGGGCCAGGCGTGTGGTCCCGCTCAAGGTGAGCGGCGCCTTCCACTCCCCCCTCATGGCGCCCGCGGTGGACGGCTTGCGCGAGGCCCTCGCCTCGGTGAGCTTCGCGGACCCGGCCTTCCCGATCGTCGCCAACGCGAGCGGCGGGAGCGTGAGGACCGGGGTGGACGCCAAGCGGCTGCTGGCGGATCAGCTCACTGCGCCGGTGCGCTGGGTGGCCTGCATGCGCACGGCGGCCGAGCTGGCGCCCGACGGGACGTTCGTGGAGGTCGGACCGGGCAACGTGCTGTCGGGCCTGCTGAAGCGGATCGTGCCCGGCGCCAAGGCCGTGGCGGTGGGAACAGCGGACGAAGTCGAGAGATTCCTGGCATGACCGCCATCGACCTCACCGGGCAGGTGGCCCTGGTCACCGGGAGCACCCGTGGTATCGGGCTGGCCATCGCCCGCGCCATGCACGCGGCCGGCGCGAAGGTGGCGATCGTGGGTCGCGACGCGGAGCGGGCCCGCGCGGTCGCGGCCGAATTCGGCGATCGCGCCGCCGGTGTCGGCTGCGACGTGGCGGTGGCGGAGCAGGTGGAGGCGGCGCTGGTCGCGGCGGAGTCCGCGCTCGGGCCCATCGACATCCTGGTCAACAACGCGGGACTCACCCGGGACAACATCCTGGTCCGCCTGACGGACGCGGAGTGGGACGCCGTGCTCGACGCCAACCTGAAGGGGGCGTTCCACACCACCCGCGGCGTGATCAAGGGGATGATGAAGCGCCGCCGCGGCCGCATCATCAACGTCAGCAGCATCATCGGTCTGGTCGGCAACAAGGGGCAGGCCAACTACGCGGCGAGCAAGGCGGGACTGATCGGATTCACCAAGTCGGTGGCGAAGGAGTACGCCGGCCGCGGAATTCTGGCCAACTGCATCGCGCCCGGGTACATCGAGACCGACATGACCAGCGGCTTGCCCGATGCCGCGAAGGCCACATTATTACAGGGCATTGCGTTGGGGCGCCTGGGACGGCCCGAGGACGTGGCCGGCGCGGCCCTGTTCCTCGCCTCCGATCTTGCCGCCTACATCACCGGCCAGGTGCTGGTGGTCGATGGTGGAATGATCATTTGAGTGACCCTGAATCTCCCAATCGAGGACCACATGAGCAACGTCGAAGAGAAGGTCAAGGACATCATCGTCGAGGAGCTGGGCGTGGAGCGCGAGAAGCTGACCAGTGAGGCGAGCTTCATGGAGGACCTCGGCGCGGACAGTCTGGACACCGTCGAGCTGGTCATGGCCTTCGAGAAGGAGTTCGACATCGACATCCCCGACGAGGACGCGGAGAAGCTCCGCACCGTGGGCGACGCGATGAATTATCTCCACGAGAAGATCGGGAAGTAAATTGACGCGACGTGTCGTCGTCACCGGCCTCGGGCTGGTGACACCGGTCGGCAATGACGTGGATTCCACCTGGTCCGCCCTGCTCGCGGGCACCCCGGGCGCGGCGCCGATCATGAAGTTCGACCCCTCGCAGCTCTCGGTCCGTTTCGCCTGCGAGGTGAAGGGGTTCGATCCGCTGCAGTACATCGACAAGAAGGAGGCGCGAAGGTACGATCTCTTCGCGCAGTTCGCCATCGCGGCGGCGCATCAGGCGGTCACCCAGGCCGGGCTGGACCGCAAGCTGCCCTCCGCCGATCGTACCGGCGTCGTGATCGGCAGCGGCATCGGCGGCATGCAGACCTACGAAGACAACTGCAAGGCATACCTCACGAAGGGTCCCGATCGGGTCTCCCCGTTCTTCGTGCCGATGTTCATCCCCGACATCGCCGCCGGACTGGTGTCCATCCGCTACGGGCTCAAGGGCCCCAACTTCGCCACCGTGTCGGCCTGCGCGTCCTCGGCTCACGCGATCGGCGAGTCGTTCAACCTGATCCGCCACGGGCGCGCCGATGCGATGGTGACCGGTGGCGCCGAGGCGTCCATCACCGGCCTCACCGTCGCGGCCTTCTCCAACATGAAGGCGCTCTCCAGCAGGAACGACTCGCCGGAGACGGCGAGCCGCCCGTTCGACCGCGATCGGGACGGCTTCGTGCTGGCCGACGGCGGGGCGATCGTGGTGCTCGAGAGCCTCGAGCACGCGCAGGCCCGCGGCGCCCGGATCCTGGGCGAGGTGCTGGGCTATGGGGCGAGCGGCGACGCCTATCACATCACGTCTCCGGCGGAGCATGGTGAGGGTGCCCAGCGTGCCATGCGCGCCTGTCTCGATGACGGAAAGATCGATCCCACCCGGGTGGGCTACATCAACGCCCACGGCACCTCCACGCCTCAGGGTGACGTCGCCGAGACCGAGGCGGTGAAGGCGGTGTTCGGGGAACAGGCCCGGAAGCTCGTGTTCGGCTCGACCAAGTCCATGACCGGCCACCTGCTTGGCGCCGCCGGCGCGCTCGAGTTCGGGATCTCGCTGCTGACGACCACCTGCGGCGTCATCCCCCCCACGATCAACCAGTTCAACCCCGATCCGGAATGCGACCTCGACTGCGCCCCCAACCGCAAGGTCGAGCGCCAGGTGGACGTCGCGATCTCCAACTCCTTCGGATTCGGCGGACACAACGTCAGCCTCGCCCTGAGCTCCTTCAGACCATAACGGCCCGCAGTGCTGGCACCGCCGGGCCGCCCCGGTGTAGATTGAGGCATCCGTTACCTCCGTAGCCGCAAGGAGATAGGATGTCCGGTGCCATCGATGGGAGCCGTCTGCGCGACCCCCTGCTGCGACCCATCGCCGACAAGGTGACGGCGGGTGAGCGACTCAGTGCCACCGAGGGGGTCACGCTCTACGCGACCACCGATCTCCTGGGGCTCGGCGTGCTCGCCGACTTCGCCAACCGGCGGAGAAACGGCGACCGGGTCTTCTTCTCGGCCAACCAGCACATCAATCCGACCAACGTGTGCATCCTGCGGAACACCTGCGTGTTCTGCTCCTTCGCCCGCATGCCCAAGGAAGACGGGGCCTACACCCGCTCGCTGGACGAGGTCTTCCACGAGGCCGAGCAGGCCCGCGGCATGCCGACCCGGGAGTTTCACATCGTAGGCGGACTTCACCCCAAGCTCAGGCTCGCCTACTACACCGACATGATCCGGGGGCTCAAGCAGCGGCATCCGCAGGTACACGTGAAGGCCCTCACGGCGGTCGAGATCGCGCATCTCGCGCGGATCGAGAAGATCTCCGAGCGCGAGGTGCTCGTCGCCCTGAAGGAGTCGGGTCTCACCAGCCTGCCTGGAGGCGGCGCCGAGGTCTTCAGCACCGCGGTCCGCGCCACCATCGCCGAGCGCAAGCTGACGGGAGAGGAGTGGCTCCGCGTGCACCGCGTGGCCCACGAGCTGGGAATCCCCACCAACTGCACCATGCTCTATGGACACGTGGAGACTGCGGAGGACCGGATCGCGCACCTGGAGCAGCTGCGGGCGCTGCAGGACGACACCGGCGGCTTCCTGACCTACATCCCCCTGGCGTACCATCCCGACCACAACGAGCTGGGCGAGGAGATGGGACGAGTGGGGACCGCGACGACCGGCTACGAGGATCTCAAGAACATCGCGGTCGCCCGGCTCTTCCTGGACAACGTTCCCCACGTGAAGACGCACTGGCCCATGGTGACGCCGTTCCTCTCGCAGATCGCGCTGGAGTTCGGCTGCGACGACGTCGAGGGGACCGTGGTCTACGAGCGGATCTACCACGAGGCCGGCGCGCACACCGACATGCACCTGCCCTATCTCGAGCTGGTGCGGCTGATCCGCGGGGCCGGAAAGCGGCCGGTGGAGCGCGACAGTCTGTATCGACCGGTGCGGGAGCAGTTCGACGATCCTCCGCCGGAGCCTTCGATGCGGCGGGGCGGTGCGCTGCCGGTGGTGCACGCGGCATGAAGCTCGGGCGCATCCCCTGGATCAACTGCTATCCCGTCTACGCCGCCATCGACCGGGGACTGGTGGGGGTGCCCGCCGCACTGGTGAGCGGCACGGCTTCGGAGCTGAACGACCTGCTCGCCGCCGGTGAGCTGCAGGTGAGTGTCGTCTCCGCGGTGGAGTACGCCAGGAACGCGGCCAAGTACCATCTCCTGCCGGATCTGGCCATCACCTGCGACGGCCCGGTCCACAGCGTCGCGCTCTTCTCGAAGCGCCCCGCCGCCGAGCTCGACGGGCGGACCATCCTCGTGACCGCTTCGTCGCGGACCTCCGTGCTCCTCCTGGATCTCCTCTGCCGTCACCGCTGGAGCGTGCGCCCCAACTTCGCCTCGGCCCGGGCCGAGGCGCCCGACCTCGCCGCGCTCGACGGGCTCCCCCACGAGGCCGTGCTCGTGATCGGCGACGCCGCGCTGCTCCTCGCCGCGGAGGAGCGGTACCCGGTGCGAATCGATCTGGGGGCGGCGTGGAAGGAATGGACCGGGCTCCCCTTCGTGTTCGCCGTGTGGGCCTCGCGGCGCGATGCGCGGCCCGCGGGAGTACAGGCGGTGTACCGAGGGCTCCTGGAATCGCGCGCCTGGGGCCTCTCGCACCTGGACGAGCTGGCCCGGGAGGCGCACCGGCGCACCGGCGTCGAGGAGCGAGCCTGCCGCGCCTATCTGGCCGACCTGGACTACGCCCTCTCGTACCGCCACCTGGCGGGGCTCACCGACTTCTTCCGCCGGCTGGCGCAGGAAGGGCTGGTGCCGGACGGATCGCTCTCGTTCATCTCGGCGGCCTAGGCGGCCGGCAGACGGTCGGGACCCGGATGGAGCAGTCGAGGTGACAACAGCTAAAGGACTGGCACCGTGAGCGTTGTAGATCGCAACTCAAGTGAGTTCAAAGCCCTGCTGGAGCTCTACGACCGGGCCCCGCTCCTCGAGCTCGGGCAGCTTGCCGACGCGGAGCGCTGGCGGCGCCATCCCGAGAGCGTGGTCACCTACATCATCGATCGCAACATCAACTACACCAACGTCTGCGTGGCCGACTGCCAGTTCTGCGCGTTCTACCGCCGGCCCCGGCACGCGGAGGGGTACGTCCTGAGCTTCGAGGAGATCGGCGCGAAGATCGACGAGTGCAAGGCGATCGGCGGCGTGCAGATCCTCCTGCAGGGCGGCCACAACCCGTACATCCCGTTCGAGTGGTATCTCGACCTGATGCGCTACATCAAGCGCAACCATCCGATCCACATCCACGGCTTCTCGCCCTCGGAGATCGTGTTCTTCAGCGAGCGGTTCGGCCTGGGCGTCGCTGAGGTCGTGCGCGAGCTGCGGGAGGCGGGGCTCGACAGCGTTCCCGGCGGCGGCGGCGAGATCCTGGTGGACGAGATCCGGGAGCGCGTGGCGAAGAAGAAGGCCCAGACCGAGGAGTGGCTGGGAGTGCAGGAGGAGGCCCACCGCCAGGGGATGAAGACCTCGGTGACCATGATGTACGGCCTCGGCGAGACGTCCGCCGACCGGCTCGAGCACCTGTTCCGGGTGCGCGACCTTCAGTCCCGCACCGGTGGGTTCACGGCGTTCATCTGCTGGCCGCTGCAGCCCGAAGGCACGCCCGGGATGTCCCATTATCAGAAGACCGACGCGGTGACCTACCTGCGTACCCTCGCGCTCGCCCGGGTCGTGCTGGACAACGTGCCCAACCTGCAATCCTCCTGGGTCACCATGGGGCACAAGGTGGGGCAGGTCGCCCTCCGATTCGGTGCCAACGACTACGGCAGCCTGATGATGGAGGAGAACGTCGTGTCCGCGGCCGGGACCACCTACCGGACGACGCTCGGCGAGATCGACCGCATCATCCGCGATGCGGGATACCAGCCCCGCCGGCGGCGCCAGGACTACACCGTGCTCGAGGAGGTGGCGGCGGCATGAGACCCGCCGCCGCCGCGCGCTCTCCCCGATGAGAGTCGGCATCGGCTACGATTCCCACCGGTTCACCGACACGCGTCCATTGGTCCTGGCCGGGGTGCGGATCCCGGGCGAGCGCGGGCTCTCCGGCCATTCGGACGCCGATGCCGTCGCGCACGCGCTGACCGACGCCATCCTGGGTGCCGCCGCCGCCGGAAACATCGGACAGCTCTTTCCCGATACCGATCCCCGGTGGAAGGACGCGGACTCGATGGAGCTCCTGCGCACCGCGCACGAGCTGGTGCGCGGGCGCGGTCACGCGCTGGTGCAGGCGGATCTCACGGTCATCACCGAGGCGCCGCGCCTCGGCCCCCACCTGACGGCGATGGCGGCGTCGCTGGCGGAGCGGCTGGGGCTGCCGGCCGGCGCCATCGGGGTGAAGGCCAAGACCAACGAGGGGATGGGATTCATCGGGAGGGGGGAAGGGCTGGCCGTCATCGCGGTCGCCCTGCTGGAGGCCCGCTGATCGAAACCCTGCTGGACTGGGTCTCGAGTCTACCACCGGCGGCCGTGTATGGGGTTCTCGCCCTGCTCGCCGCGGTGGAGAACGTCGTTCCGCCGGTCCCCTCCGACGCCGCGGTCGCGCTGGGCGCATTCCTCTCCCACCGCGGCGTCACGACACCCCTCCTCGTCTTCCTGGTCACCTGGATCTCCAACCTCGCGGGCGCCGGCCTGGTCTACCTGGCCGCGCGCCGATTCGGGCACAGGCTCTTCGCCAGCCGCACCGGCCGCCGGCTGCTGGCGCCCCGCTCGCTCGCCGTCATCGAGCGCGAGTATCTCCGCTTCGGGATCGTCGGCATCTTCCTCAGCCGTTTTCTCCCGGGGATACGGGCCGTCGTCCCGCCGTTCGCGGGACTGGTGCGCCTCGGCGCGGTCCGCACCTTCGTGCCGATGGCGGTTGCCTCCGCGATCTGGTACGGCGGCATCACCGCCGCGGGCTCGCTCATCGGCTCCCGGTGGGAGCGCATCCTCGCCGTGCTGGAGGACGTGAACCGCACGATGTGGATCGTGACGGTTCTGCTCGTCGCGGGCCTCGCCGTCTGGTACTGGAGGCGACGGCGCCGCAGGGCGAGCGAGCGGCTGTGGCACGCCACCCGCGACGCGCTGGACCCCTCGGCGCCGTCGTTTCTCCGGGGGACCGAGCTCGCCGAGGGGTCGGCCCGAGAGGCCGCCGCCCTCCTGGTGCTCGAGATCGCCTACGCCGATCCCGTCCTGACATCCGAGGACCGCGAGCTCGTCGCCCGGCACCTGCGGGAGCGGTGGGGACTCGAGAGAAGCGGGTCACTGCCGGAGCCCGCGCCGGAGGAGGAGCGGCGGACTCGCTTCGCGCTCTATGCCGGGCGTCTTCGCGAGCGCTTCGGACGGGCCGAGCGGCTCGCGCTGGTGGAGCGGATGTGGACGGTCGCGTTCGGCGATGGCGCGATAGGCGCCCAGGAGGACCGGGTGATGGCGGTTGCCGCCGAGCTGCTCGACGTCCGGCCGGCCGACGTCGCGGACGTCCGCCTGCGTCTCCGGACCAGGCGCGAGGAATGACGGTCCCGGCCGTCAGGGACCAGATCGACCGCGAGTTCTGGCTCGAGGGCTTCCGGGACTTCCTCTCCCTCGAGGCCGGCCACAGCCAGAACACGGTCGAGGCCTATCTTCGCGATCTTCGCAGGATGGGGGAGTTCGCGCTCTCCCGCGGAGTGCACGACCCGGGCCGGGTGGGACGGCCGCTGCTGCGCGACTTCGTCTACCTGCTCAAGGATCTCGGGCTCAGCGCCGCCACCATCCGCCGTGAGGTCTCGGCCATCCGCACCTACTACGGATTCCTGGTGGGTGAGGGGCGCGTCGCGGAGGATCCGAGCGACCGGCTGGAGACTCCGCGCCGGGGACGCACGCTTCCCGACACGCTGAGCGTCCGCGAGGTCGAGGCCCTCATCACGGCGCCCGGCATCGACGATCCCCTCGGCTGGCGCGACCGGGCGTTGCTGGAGCTGGGCTACGGCGCGGGGCTCCGGGTCTCGGAGCTCTGCGGCCTGACCCTCACGGACCTCCTCTTGCCCGAGAGCCTGGTGCGGATTCTGGGGAAGGGCGGCAAGCAGCGCCTGGTGCCGATCGGGAGAAATACCATCGGCTCGGTGTCCGTCTACCTTCACTCGCTCCGCCCCACGCTCGATCGCGGGAAGAGCGGCGGACGGGTTCTGCTGAACGCCAGGGGCGAGCCGCTCTCCCGGGTGGGAGCGTGGGGCATCGTCAAGCGCGCGACCGGGCGCGCCGGCATCGCGAAGCGGGTCACCCCCCACACGCTGCGGCACAGCTTCGCGACCCATCTGCTCGAGGGAGGTGCGGACCTTCGCGCCGTGCAGGAGATGCTCGGCCATGCGGACCTCTCCACGACCCAGATCTACACCCACGTGGATCGCGAGTACCTGCGGTCCGTTCACAAGCAGTACCACCCCCGCGGCTGACATGAGCCGCCTCGGCCTGACCGTCGCGATGGCCTGCATCGCATGCGTGCGCTACGAGCCCCTGCCGCTCGATCCCGCGCTCCACCCGTCCGAGATCCGGCGTCGTGATCTCGCGGACACCGCGCTCGTGGCCCGGGTGGCGCGCTACGCCGGACAGCCACGGGGAAACCACTGGACCGCCGACCAGCTCGCGGTCGCGGCGCTGAGCCTCCGCGCCGACCTCCGCCGCCTTCGCGCCGAATGGCGCGCTGCCCGCGCCGGGCTGCGAACCGCCGGCGAGCGTCCCGCCCCGGGTGCGCAGGCAGACCTCGAGCGGCGCGTTGCCGGCCGTGAGGATGGGAGCCCGTGGGTGGTAGCCGTCGGCGGCCTCTTCGCGCTCGAGCTCGGCGGCAAGCGCGGGGCCCGGCTGCAGACGGCCCGCGCCGCTCTCGCGCTCGCGGAGGCCCGGCTGGTCTCGGGCGCCTGGGAGGCGGCGGTCCAGACCCGGCGAGCCGCAACCGCTCTGATGCACGCCTCGGCCGAGGTCGAAGAGACGCGTGAGGAGGTCCGCCTGCTGGAGGTGGTCCACGGCCTGGAGCGCGACCGGTTCGCCGAGGCCGCGCTCGGCGCGTCCGAGGTCGCGCGGACCTCGACCGAGATCCAGGCCGCCCGGCTGGATCTCGCCGAGGCCGGGCATACGGTGCTCGAGTCGAGAGCAGCGCTCGCGGCGACGCTCGCCGTCCCGGTCCGCGCCGTCGAGGAGATCGAGCCGGATCTCGGAGCTCCGGACGGCTGCGCCTCGCTGGACGCGGCTGGGAGCGATTCGCTGATCGCCGGAGCGCTGGTCCGGCGCTACGAGGTGTCGCAGGCGCTCGGCGAGTACGCCCTGGCCGAGTCGCGACTGAGGCTGCAGGTCGCCCGGCAGTACCCCGACCTGGAGCTCGGCCCCGGATTCATCTGGGATCAGGGCGTGAACCGCTGGACCCTCGGGCTGGCGCTTCCGGCCCTGCTGGGGAGCCGGAACCGCGGGCCCATCCGCGAGGCGGAGGCCGCGAGGGAAGTCGCCGGGCTCAGGGTCGCGGAGGTGCAGGACTCCGTGCTCGCCGACCTCGAGCTGATGATGCAGCGATGCCGCGGCGCGGCGCTCGAGCTGGTCGCCGCAGACTCCGTGGTCGCGTCCGCGGCCCGGCTGGTCGAGCGCGACCGCGCGGCCTATCGGCGCGGCGAGACATCCCGCCTCGAGCCCGCTCGGGCCGAGCTTCAACTGCTCCGCGCCGAGCGGGCGCGCCGCCGCGCCCGGAGAGGGCTCGTGCTTGCGTCGCTCGAGCTCGAGCGCGCGGCCGGAGCCGGGACGAAGGTCACGAGAGCGTGGCCCGATCCGCGCCAGGACCCGGAGGAGGAGGCGAGCCCCCAGTGAGATCCCGCCTGACAGTCGTCGTGCTCATCATCGCCGCGCTGATCGCGGGGGCCATCGCGCTCCGGGTCCGTGCGGGACCGCCAGACGGAGAGCCTGCCGCGCGAGAGCCCGACGGCGAGGCTCCCGTGGTCTCGCCCAGCAGGGTCGTGATGCGCGAGGGCGAGGCCCGGGTGGTGCTCGACTCCGCCGAGATCGCACGACTCGATCTGACGACGGCACCTCTCGTTGCCGCCACGGCGCAGGCGGGCACTCGATTGGCGGGCCAGGTGGTTCCGGAGCCCGAGCGAACCGTCACCATGCGCGCTCCGGTGTCGGGCCGGCTCACCGCGATCGAGGGTGGTCGCTGGCCTGCTCTCGGCGAGCGTCTCGCGGCCGGCGCCGCCATCGGCCGTGTCTCCGATGCCCAGCCGCTCACCCTGCCGATCGCCGGTGTGGTGACCGCGGTGGGTGCCAGGCCCGGAGAGATCGTGGCGGCGGGGCAGGTCCTGCTCGAGCTCGCCGACAACAGCCGGCCGGTGGTGCGGATCGCCTGGCCGGAGGGGGCTGGTCGCCCGAGGGGAAGCCTGATCCTGCTCGCGCCTTCCGGAGGTACCCGCGTCGATGCGATGCTGATCGGGCCCGCACCCGAGGCGGATCCTCTCACGCGGCTTCCGGCATACCTCTATCGTGCCCGTGCACGGTGGCCCGGCGCTGTCCCAGGCACGCCGGTGTCGGCCATCCTCCCCGACGGCGGCAGGACCCAGGGCGCGCTGGTGCCCGACCGCGCGGTGGTGCAGTGGGAGGGGCTCACCTGGGCATACCTGCAGCGTGAGCCGGGAGAGTTCGCGCGGGTACGGGTCACGACCGATCGCCCCGCACCCGGAGGCTGGGTCGCCGGTCCGCCCCTCGCCGTGGGCGACACCGTCGTGGTAACCGGCGTCCAGGAGCTGCTCTCCGAGGAGTTCCGAGCCCGCGTCACGGTGGGCGAGGAGTCGGGCGAGTGAGCGGCCTGCACCGCGCATGCTGACCTCGCTGGTCCGCGGCTCGCTCCGGCATCGGGTGGTGGTGCTGGGTCTCGCCGCCGTCCTGGTCGCGGTCGGCGCGAGCACATTGAGTCGCGCGCCGCTGGACGTTTTCCCGGAATTCGCCCCGCCCCAGGTCTCGATCCAGACCGAGGCACCCGGCCTCTCGCCCGAGCAGGTGGAGCTGCAGGTCACCAAGCCGATCGAGGACGCGATCAACGGCGTACAGGGAATCGCCGCGGTCCGCTCGCAGTCCATCCAGGGGCTCTCGGTCGTCACGGCGGTATTGGCGGAGCGGGTGGAGATCCATCAGGCCCGCCAGGCACTCGCCGAGCGCCTGGGCGAAGTCACCGTCCGGCTTCCGATCACCGTGGAGCCGCCGGTGCTCACGCCGCTCACCTCGTCGTCCAGCACGGTCCTCGTGGTGGGAATCACGTCCGACTCGCTGTCGCCGATGGAGCAGCGCACGTTCGTGGACTGGGTGCTTCGCCCCAGGCTGCTCGCGGTCCCGGGGGTCTCCAAGGTCGCCGTGTTCGGCGGCGAGGTCCGCCAGGTCCAGGTGCAGCTCGACCCCGAGCGGATGCGGCTGCACGGAATCGGGATCGCCGAGGCGACGGAGGCCGCCCGCCGATCCACCGGCGTGCGCGGCGGCGGGGTGATGGACCGGACCAGTCAGCGGCTCATCGTGCGCGTGGAGGGACAGGCGCGCTCGCCCGAAGAGCTGGCGGCGACCGTCGTGCGCGAGCGCGACGGCAACGTGCTTCGCCTCGGCGATCTCGGACGGGTCGTGAGCGCACCCGAGCCCCGCTTCGGCGAGGGGGGGGTCAACGGCAGGCGAGGCCTGGTGATCGTCGTCTCGGGACAGCTGGGCGCCAACACCAAGGTCGTCGCGGGCCGGGTCGAGGCGGCCTTGGCGCGGCTCGAGCCGGCGATCGAGACGGCCGGCATGGACCTCGATCCGACGCTGTTCCGCCCCTCCGAGTTCATCGATCTTGCGCTGCGCAACATCACCACGTCGCTGCTGCTGGGCGCGGTCCTGGTGGCGACGGTGCTGTTCCTCTTTCTCGCCGACGCCCGCGCAGCGGCCATCTCGCTCACCGCGATACCGCTCTCGCTGCTCGCCGCCATCCTCGCGCTGGACCATCTCGGCCTCGGCATCAATACGCTGACGCTGGGCGGGCTGGCGATCGCGCTGGGCGAAGTGGTGGACGACGCCATCATCGACGTGGAGAACATCGCTCGCCGGCTGCGGCTCAACCGGCTGAGCCCCGCACCGAGGCCGCCGGTGCGGGTGGTGCTCGAGGCCTCACTGGAGGTGCGGAGCAGCGTGGTGTACGCCACCTTCGTCGTGGCGCTCGTGTTCGTTCCGGTGCTCCTGCTCAGCGGGGTGCAGGGGGCGCTGTTCCGGCCGCTCGGGCTGGCCTACATCCTGGCGACCCTCGCGTCCCTGATCGTCGCCCTCACGGTGACGCCGGCGATGACGCTCATGCTGCTGGCTCGGCGGGGCGGCCGGACGGACGAGGCCCCCGTGCTCGGCTGGCTCAAGCGGCGCTACCAGGCTGCGTTGAGCTGGAGCCTGCGCCGTCCGGGCCCGGTCGCCGGTACGGCGGCGCTCGCGTGCGTTGCCGCAGCGATCACGGTCCCGTTCTTTGGCGCCGCGTTCCTCCCCGAGTTCCGCGAAGGTCACTACCTCGTCCACATGGCCGCCGTGCCGGGCACCTCGCTGGACGAGTCGTTGCGGCTGGGACAGCGCGTGACCGAAGCGCTCCGGGCCGACCCCCGGGTCCGGTCCGTCGCCCAGCGGATCGGGCGGGCCGAGCTGTCGGAGGACACCTGGGGTCCCCACTACACCGAGTTCGAGGTGGGCCTGGTGCCGCTCGCGGGAGAGGCGGCCGAGACGGTGGAGCACGACCTCCGCGAGCTGCTCGCGGGCTTCCCCGGGGTGAACTTCGCGATTCGCGGATTTCTCTCGGAGCGGATCGAGGAGACGCTGACCGGCTCGACGGCGGAGCTCGTGGTGCGCGTCTTCGGCGACGACCTCGACAGCCTCGACGTGGCGGCGCGCCGGGTGGCCGAGATGCTGGCGTCGGTGCCCGGCAGCATCGACGTGCAGTACGATCCGCCCGCGGTGACGCCCGAGGTCACCGTCCGGCTTCGGCCCTACGACGCGGCCGCCAGGGGCCTCCGGCCCGACGAGATCCTCGCCGCGGTGGAGGTGGCCACGCGAGGCGTCACGGTGGCGCAGCTGTTCGAGGGCAACCGCTCGACCGATGTCGTGATCACGCTCCTGCCCGAGCGCCGCTCGCGGCCGGAGGACCTCGAGGCACTTCCCCTGGTCTCCGAGTCGGGCCGCCTGATCGAGCTGCGCGAGGTGGCCGACCTCGCCCGTACCACCGGACGCTCGCTCATCATGCACGTCGGTACCCGCCGGGTGCAGACGGTCACGGCCAACGTGTCGGGCGGAGACACCGAGCGCATCACCCGCGCGGTCGAGCAGCGGCTGGCCCGGGGCGGGCTCCCCGCCGGCATGTACGCGGAGATCGGGGGCACCGGTACGGCACAGCGCGAGGCGCGCCGGGAGCTGCTGCTCAACAGCCTGCTCGCCGGCGCGGGCATCGTCATGCTGCTCTGGATCGCGTTCGGGGAGCCGAGCCGGGTGGCGCTGGTGCTGGCCAATCTTCCGTTCGCCCTCGTGGGCGGGGTGCTCGCGGTGTTCGCCACCGGCGGACTGCTCTCGCTCGGCTCACTCGTCGGGTTCGTGACCCTGTTCGGCATCGCCACCCGGAACGCGGTCATGCTGGTCTCGCATTATGATCACCTCGTGCGCGTCGAGGACAGGACCTGGAGCGCGGAGACCGCCACCAGAGGCGCCCTCGAGCGGCTCGGGCCGATCCTGATGACGGCTCTCGTGACCGGGCTCGGGCTGCTGCCGCTCGCGCTGGGCAGCGGCGACCCTGGGCGCGAGATCGAAGGACCCATGGCGATCGTCATTCTGGGAGGGCTCGCGACCTCCACCGTGCTCACGCTGTTGGTGCTTCCCACGCTGGCGCTCCGCTTCGGCCGCTTCTCGGATCGGAACCGCCTCGAGGAACGAGATGTCGACGTACGCTGATGCCGCTGCAACCCGCGAACCTCGCGTTCGCCTCTGGGCGCTCACGGCCCTTCGTGTCGTGACCGGCTTCCTGTTCTTCCAGCACGGCTACCCGAAGCTGTTCGGCGGCCTGCCGGGCGCCGGCGGAGTCGATCCCGCGGCGGAGCTCCTCTCGGTCATCTGGGTGTCCGGATTTCTCGAGGTCGTCGGGGGTCTTCTGATAATGGTCGGGCTCTTCACCCGGCCGGTCGCCTTCGTCCTGGCGGGCGAGATGGCAGTCGCATATTTCTGGCGCCACGCGCCCCAGGGATTCTGGCCCGGCAGCAACCGGGGGGAGCTGGCGGCCCTCTACTGCTTCGTCTTCCTCTACCTCTGCGCGGCCGGCGGCGGGAGCTGGAGCGTGGATGGATGGCTCCGCCGCACCGGCAGCTGACGTCCCGGGCTCATGGCGACTCCGCCGGCGGAACCGCGGCGGGGTCCGTCGCCTCGAACACCGTCCCCAGCCGAGACAGTAGCAGCCCGGCCTCGAGGACCACGACGGCCAGGGCGCCGAGCGCGGCCGGGCCGGTCGCCCACCAGCGCGCCACCGGCTCCAGCCCGAAATAGATCGCACCCCCGACGCCGGCAGGCGCCGCCAGCAGCAAAGCCAGGATCGCCGTGAAGCCCACCATCACGATCATGCTGTGGCCCAGCGCTTCGACCCCGATGGGCCGCTCGGGCCCGACGCGTACCCAGGCGGGAAGCAGCAGCGCCGCGCCGTTCTGGATCAGCATCGCCAGAAAGTTGATCCCCGGCAGGAATACCACCGCCGCCGCGAGGACCGCGGTGCGGACCGATGCGTCGGGCTCCTCGACCCCGCCACCCCAGAAGGCGAAGTATGCGATGACCAGGAGCCCCAGCTCGAGCACGGTGAGGACCGCGGTGGATCCGGCGGTCTCGGCGCCGACGACGGTCTGTCCGCGCAGCGGATAGCTGCGCAGCAGCGCCAGCCGTGACAGGTCGGTCCGCAGATCGTTTCTGATCCACTGCGGACCCAGCACCAGCAGGAACCCGGCCCACATCGCGGCGAGCCAGCCGACGATCTCGAGCAGCGTCGAGCCCCGCTCGCCGATGGAGAGCAGGGCGATCGCGAGCGCCGCCACCGCGAACCCGACCACCGCCCGACGAGCCGGCCCGGTCCGCACTACGGCGGCGACGCTTTTCCAGAGGAGAGCCCCGCCAGGCCAGCCGGCCGTCGCCAGACGCGGAATCCGCGCCGCGTTGACTCTCGCGGCGCGACCCTGCCGACGGCCGACCCGGTCGCGGGCCAGTGCGGCCGCCGCCGCCGATTCCTCGAAGGCCGCGTCCGACCGGACCACCCACGCATAGTGCAGCAGCAGGAGCACCGCCGCCGGCACCACGGCCCGTCCCCACTCGGACCAGGTCTGCGACAGCAGGGGGGTCGCGAGGATCCGGCCCGGCAGGAGCAATGCGGCGGGAACCGGACGGACGGCGACGGCGCGGGCCGCGGCGAAGAATTCCGCGGGACCCAGGTCCCAGGCGGCCCGGAGCGCGGGCACGGCCTGGATCGCGTCACCCAGCGCGAGCGCCGCCACCAGCGCGACGGCGGTGAGCGTCACCCACCGCGACCACAGCGCCGCCCTACCATGCTCCAGCAGACTCCTGCGCAGGAGCGCCACGCCCAGCCGGTGAAGGGCCAGCGTGGTCAGCAGGATCCAGATCGCGCCGGCGCGCCTCCACGGAGCACCGCCTGCCCATCCGCCGGAGAGGAGAAGCGTCCAGAGCAGAACGTTGAAGAGAATGACGAACTGGCCGCGAAGCAGCTTGTACTGGATGAGCTGCCGCCGGGTGAGCGGAGCGGGGAAGAGCCAGGTCACTTCGGCCCGCGAGAAGGCCAGCGCCCGCCCGTCCGCCCCGAAGATCCAGGTCCAGAGCAGCACCGCGGTCACCCCCACCGCGGCCAGGAGCTCGACAGTCTCGGCGCTCACCTGGGTCGGAGCGGAGGAGGGCCGCCGCTGGGCGGCGACGGCCCACAGGTAGGCCAGGCCCAGCACGAGGGCGATCGCGTATCGCGGAGTCCGGAGGCGTCGGAGCTGACGAAACAGCCGGTTTCGGGTCGAGCGGACGGCCAGATACCCGAGAGGCCCCATCATTCCTCCACCGCCCCGGCCTGGCCGAGCAGGCCGAGGAAGACCTCCTCCAGGCGCAGGCCCGCGAGATCCGGCCGCGAGGCGACGATCTCAACGATGGTGCCGAACGCCAGCACCTGCCCGCGGCGCATGATGAGTACCCGGGTGCAGATCTCCTCGACCAGGTGCAGCAGGTGGGAGCTCAGGATCACCGCGGCTCCTGCGCGGGCATGATCCAGGATCGTCGCCTTCATTCGGCGTATGCCGACCGGGTCGAGGCCGGTGAGCGGCTCGTCCAGGAGCAGAGCCTTCGGATCGTGGATCAGCGCGCAGGCGATGGCCAGCTTCTGCTTCATGCCCCGGGACAGCGTCTCCGGCAGCGCGCCGCTGCGCTCCTCCAGCTCCATCTCGCGCAGGACGCCAGGGATACGCCGGTCCACATCGGCTACCCGGTAGAGCCGGGCAACGAAGCGGAGGTGCTCTTCCACGGTGAGATACTCGAACAGGTGGGGCTCGTCGGGCACGAAGGCCAGCGCCGACTTCGCGGCCACGGGGTCGGTGGCCAGGTCGTGACCCGCCACCCGCACCCGCCCCCGGGTGGGGATCGTGATGCCGGCCAGGCAGTGGAGGGTGGTCGTTTTCCCGGCGCCGTTGGGGCCGACCAGCCCCACGACCTCTCCCGGGAGCACTCGGAAGGAGAGATCCTGGACCGCGGCCACATCGCCGTACACCTTGTGCAGGCCCTCGGCCTCGATCACTGAAACTTTCCCTTGCCTCGGGGCGTCTCTAGTTGGAACATTCAGACCTCAGGGGTCGTTGACACTGGTCCAGCCACCGTCCTCGGAACGCCGGCCCGGATCGCTCGGAGTGAACTCATGCGTAGCTACTGGCTGAAAATCCTCTTGGGGGCCTTCGGCGTCTTCGCCGTGGGCATGATCGGTGTGAGCCTCGTCCGGGGCGGCATCGCCAAGGTCAACAGCGTGGTCGAGGGCGAGGGGCCCATCACCATTCCCCTGGGTCTCATCCCGTTCGTCCTGGGGGGTGAGCGCCTGGGCAAACTCGATCAGGTCACCCTCAACCGCGATTCCCCGTCGCACGTCAGCGACGTGGAGCTGCAGGTGGATCTCTCGGACTCTCTGCTCGCCCAAGGCCTGTCCGGCTGCCGCCTGGCCGCCAACCTGGGCGACGACAGCACCGGGCAGGGGGTCGATGTCAAGGTCGGCAAGGACCGCGCGGCCTTCCACTGCGTGCCCGAGGACTCGGTGCGGGCCGACCTCATCGAGTATGGGGTGGCGATCTTCCGTCCGGGAGACGTGGAAGTACCCCTGCTGCTCCCGGCCGAGCTGGTCGCCGAGCTCCAGTCCCTCGACTTCGGTCACGACTCGGCCGGGGCCGCGGGCGACACGCTCGCCGTCGTCGTGCCCAACGCCGATTCCATCCGGGCCGAGGTGATGCGCCAGCTGAATCAGGACTCGGTGCGAGACTCGATCCGATCCGCCATCAGCCGGCGCTTCGGGGACTCGGTCAGGGCCGAGGCGCTGAAGCGAATAGCGGAGGAGGCGAATCCGCAATAGCTTCCGCGCACGATGCTCCTCGTCCTCGACAACTACGACAGCTTCACCTATAACCTCGTTCAGTATGCCGGCGAGCTGGGTGCCGACCCGGTAGTGTACCGCAACGACGCCTTGAGCGTGGAGGCGGTTCTCGACCTTCGGCCCGCCGCCATCGTGGTGTCTCCCGGACCCTGCACCCCACGCGACGCGGGGATCTCGGTGCCGCTCATCCGGGCGGCCGCCGGCCGTGTGCCCGTGCTGGGGGTGTGCCTGGGCCATCAGGCGATCGGTGAGGCGTTCGGGGGAAGGGTGGTCCGGGCGGACCGGCTCATGCACGGCAAGACGACGCCGGTCGCCCACACGGGCCACCCGCTCTTCGAGGGCATTCCCGCCCCGTTCGAGGCGATGCGGTACCATTCCCTGGTCGTCTCGCCTCTGAACCTTCCCGAGGAGCTCGAGATCACGGCCTGGTCCGACGACCGTGCCGCCGGGTCCGAGATCATGGCGCTCTGCCACCGTTCGCTGCCGGTGTACGGGGTTCAATTCCACCCCGAATCCGTGGGCACGGCTCCGGGAAAACGGCTGCTCGAGAACTTCCTCCAGCTCGCCGCGTAAGCCGTTCACCGCCAACCTGATAGGTGCTGGGCCCGAGTCGGCCGCCAGCCGCGGCACGCGTTTTGACTCAGCCCCCCGCCGCTGTTAGCTTCCGTGATGCGCATCCTGGGTGTCATCCCGGCACGTCTTGGATCTATCCGACTCCCCAACAAACCGCTCCAGATGCTGGCCGGTGAACCGCTCATCACCCGGGTCATCCAGTGCGTCCGGGAGCACGGCCTGGTCGACGAGCTGGTGGTGGCGACCGACTCACCGATGGTGGTGCAGGTCGTCGAGCGCGCAGGGGTGCGCGGGGTGCTCACCGGACGGGACCACCTCACCGGAACCGACCGGGTGGCCGAGGTGGCGGCGCGGCCCGAGTTCGCCGGGTTCGACGCGGTCGTCAACGTGCAGGGCGACGAGCCCTTCCTCGCCCGCGAGGCGCTGGCGGGGGCGATCGACCGCGTGGCCCAGGGCGACGACATCGGGACCGCGGCCGCTCCGCTCGATCCCGGCCTGGCCGGAGACCCGTCCCGGGTGAAGGTGGTGACCGATGTCCAGGGCCGGGCGCTCTATTTCTCGAGGGCGGCGATACCGCACCGGCGCGAGGAAACGGATCCGGCCGACGGGCTGTACTGGCAGCATCTCGGGATCTATGCCTACACCCCCGAGGCACTGCGGCGATGGACCCGGCTCGAGCCCAGTGCGGCGGAGCTGGCCGAGCGCCTGGAGCAGCTCCGGGCGCTGCATCACGGGCTCACGATCGGAGTGGCGCGGCTGAGCGACCCGGTGGAGCCGGGAGTGGATACACCCGACGACCTTCGACGGGCGGAAGCCCATTGGCAAGCACTTCAGAGGTGAAGCTATGAATCCGGGTCCGAACGCGACCAAGTACATCTTCGTCACCGGCGGCGTCGTCTCTTCCCTCGGGAAAGGCATCGCCGCCGCGTCACTTGGGCGGCTGCTCGTGGAGCGCGGGCTGAGCGTCACCATGCAGAAGTTCGACCCCTATATCAACGTCGATCCCGGCACCATGTCGCCGTTTCAACACGGCGAGGTGTTCGTGACCGACGACGGCGCGGAGACCGACCTCGACCTCGGCC
>CAMPKP010000003.1 GCA_946887295.1 uncultured Gemmatimonadota bacterium
TCGGCGAGGTATCGAGCCTCCAGGACGGGCAGCTGGTACTCGTCGTCGATCATGTGGTAGTTCTCGCGGGTGGCCTGAAGATTCCGGAGCACCCCGCGGGACTGCTCGAGCAGGCTGTCGGCCGCCGGACGGCGGCCCCGCGCCGCCCGCAGGTACGCCGCGACGAGCGAGTCATAGACCATGGCGTTCTCCCTGATCGCCTGGCCCCCGAGCGCCTCCTCGTGGCTCACCTCGCCGCCGGGGCCGAGCTTTCGCAGCACGCTGGCGATGACGTGCTCGGACATCGCCGGCGACCACACGGGCCGCATCATGAGCGCGGTCATCATCATGTCGCGGCCGAAGTAGGTGGCGAAGTTGGGCAGGCCCGCCATCAGCTTCTCCCGCGTGCTCAACAGCTCGACGGCGCGGACCTGCCGCTCGAGCCGGCGGGCCCGGACGCGGCCGGTGCTGTCGCTGGTGCGGCCGGCGGCGGAGAGGAAATCGTGGAACGCGCGGTTGAAGATCTCCCTCCGATCGAGCGGCGTGAGCGACTCCGCGTCGGTCGTGACTCGGACGGCGAGGCCCACCGGCGCACCGGAAAGCGAGCGGACCTCCACCGTGCGCGCCGTGGGACGGAGAACGACGTCCCCCGAGTCCACCCGAAGCTCGATGGCGAGGCGGTTGCGCCCGTCGAGCGAAGGGCGCTCGATCCGCACCCGCCACCCGCCCTCCGCCCGCGTCGTCGCGGCGATGGCGGGCTGAAGGCGACGCTGCAGCGCCTCCAGACTTCGGGCGCCGAGGAGCGCCAGGTGCCGCCGCCGCTCGGCGGCGGGGAGGCGGCGCACCGAGGCGACCAGGAGCGACTCTTCGGCCACTCGGAATGGCGGGGCACTGAACGGGAGGAGGTGCCGCCCCGCGTATTGAAAGTCGCGCTCCACCCGCATCGAGCCCAGCAGGAACCACCCGAGCACGACCCGCGGTGACCCCAGGTCGAGGCGGTACTCGATGCTTCGCGAGCCGGCGGAGTCGGCTACGTCCGCCGGCTCGGCGCCCCATGTGAGGCTCGCCGGCTTCCCGGCAGCGTCGCGCGCCGTGAAGCCGGCGCTCTCGTTGGCCGCGTCGGCCCACACGTGGACCACCCGCCCGCCCCGCGGATCGAGGTAGATCTGCACCGCGTTCTTCTTCGAGTCCCGGTAGAAGCGGGTGCGGTAGCCCTGGTAGGCCGACGAGTCGTCCAGACCGGGCTCGGGAAAGGCGAGCACCGGTGCGGTCTGCGCCGCCTGGAGCAGGAGGGAAAGCGCGACGACGGGCATCATGGGGGATCACCCGTCTGGTGTGGCGAGATCCGCCGGCCGGCCGAATCCACCACGATGTCGTAGCGCCGGCCGCGGCTGTACACGTTGCGAAGCGTCAGGCGGCTGATCCTCGAGGGGAGCAGCGGCGCAAAGGCCGGCTCCAGCCCGCCCTCGCCCAGGCGCAGCCCGGTGTAGCCGTAGATCACCTGCTGGAGGAACCCTCCGGCGCCGGTCACGAAGTTCACCGCGTCGTTCGTCGGTGTCTCCGAGAGCATCATGAACGGGCCGCGGAGGTGGCCCTGATAGCTGTGGGGGAGGAGCGAGTCCAGCAGGGCGCGGTCGCCGAGCTCCGCTGCATCCACCGACAGCAGGGTCGAGCCCATCATCGCGCCGGGGCCCTCGGCCAGGAGCCGGCGCACCGCCTGCTCGAGCTGTGTCCGCTTGGCTTTCTCACTCATCGGCACGCCCAGCGGATAGCTCAGGAGCGGGGTGACGGCACCCAGTGTCGAGTCCGGCGCCCCCTCGTAGGTCCGGTAATACTGGCTCGCCGAATCGTACGGCAGGTGGAGTCTGGCGGCGACCGCGGCCCAGCGCGGATCGGCGGGCTTTCCGATCCGGGCACTCGCGGCCACCGCGATCTCCAGATTCTTCCGCGCGACCGCGTTGGTGTACGCGTCGTCGCTCACGCCGATCAGGCCCTCGTGCACCGAGACCACGCTGTCGATGTGATAGCGGCCGGTCGCCGAATCCAGCCTGGCCCGGCTGACCCAGAAGTTCGCGGTCTCCCGGATCACCGGGTAGCCGTCGCTCGCCAGCCATGCGGAGTCGCCGGTGGCGAGAAAGTATTGCCACTGCGCCAGGGCGACGTCGCCGTTGACGTGAATCTCCATCTTCGCGTTCTGGATCGCGAACCGCGGCGTGGTCTCGTTGCCCCGCTCGTCCGCCTCCCAGGGGTACATCGCTCCCAGGTAGCCGTTCGCCCGCGCATTCGCTCGGGCGGCGTCGAGGGTGCGGCGCCGAAACGCGACCAGCGACCGGGCGACGTCGGGATGGGTGACCAGGAGCGAGGGGAACATCCAGGTGTCGGAGTCCCAGAAGATGTGGCCGTAGTATCCGGCGCTGGAGAGTCCCATCGGCGGAATGCCGATGCCGGTGCCCTCGCTGCCGCTGGCGAGCAGATAGAACAGCATGGAGCGCACCACGCGCTGGAGCTGGGGATCTCCCTGGATCTCGATGTCGGTCTCCCACCGACGCTGCCAGGCGAGCGCGTTGTCGGCGGCGAGGGCGTCCCACCCACGGGCGCTCGCGGCCTCCGCCGCGCGGCTCGCGCGCGCGGGGGCCCGCGAGTCCGCCCCCGACGTGTCGAAGCCGACGACGTGGGTCAGGTGATAGGTCCGGCCCGGCGCGGCGTCGAACGCCAGCTCGACCGCGACGGTATCGGACGAGACCCAGGTCCGGGCCTCGGCGCGGACCAGGTCGGGCGGCCAGCCGACAGCGGCCGCCTGCGCGAGCACGATGGTCCGTCCCTCGGGCGTCGAGGTGAGGGACAGCCGCGCCCCGTTCCCCGCTCGGGTGGCCGCCCGGGATCGGACCACCGCGTGTCCCGGATACCAGACGTCCGCGGGGCGCCACCTGGGGTCGGCGCGAGGCACCGTCGCGAGGGCGAGCCGGGGCGGCGGCGGGCGGCCGACGATCGCGAACCGAACCCGCATCCGTCCGGCGAAGTGGGAGGTGAGGCTCAGTCGGGTGGCAGCGACGTGGGAGTCGGCCCGGGAGACGAAGGTCTCCACTCTCACCGAGGTGCGCTTGGTACCGTCGATCCAGTCGTAGCTGGTGCGCGCGGTGCCGGTCCGCATGTCGACCACCTGGTGATAGCCCCGCAGCGCCCCCGGGACAGCCGACGTGTCGAGCCACCGCTCGCCGTCGGAGATCGCGATCGCGTTCCAGGCGGGCAGCCCCACGATGCGGGGCACGTCGCCGGGCGCGTTCTCGTACAGTCCCGCCATGAACGAGTTGCTCGCCCCGATGCCGAGCCCGGGAATCACGACGCCGATCCGGCCGTTGCCGACGAAGGGTGACGGCGTGCGGGCGGGGTCGTCGGTGGCGAGTTGGAAGGCGGAGTCCTGCGCGCCGGCCGGGGAAGGGAGCACGGCCAGGAGGCAGAGGAGCGCCGCGATGAGACCGGGGAGGAAAGAAGGCTGGATCATGAGAAGACCGTCATCATGAGTGGAGCGCCGGAGACCGATCGGACATGGCCTCCTTCGCTCCACTCATGTTGACAGGGCAGGCTGCCTACCGACCAGGCTCTCCTTCGAGGGTGCTCCCCCCGCCCGCCCCGAAATCGTAGCTCACTCCTACCAGCAGCCGGCGGGGGAGCAGGGGTCGCGCCAGGAAGAACGGCGCGCCGCCGACGCCGACCAGGCGCGGATTGCCTTCCTCCAGCCCCTTGCTCTGGAAAGCATTCAGCAGGTCCGCGTTGAGCCTGACACCGGAGCGTGGGATGCCGAGGCTCGCGCCGAAGTTGAAGTAGCTGTAGGCCGGAAGCTCGGTGTCGTCCACCCGAGTGAGCGGGCTCTCGGTGAGCCGCGAGCCCACCCAGTGCCAGTCGGCTCGGAGCTGCAGGTCGGAGAACGCGGGCGGCGAGAAGGTCGCGGCCAGGTTGCCGAGGTGCTTCGGGACGACCGCGAGCCGCGCACCCTTGAAGCGCTCGAGGCTGTCCACTCCGCCACCAAGCTCGGCCTGGAGGAATGTGGCGCTGCCCTGGAGCTGTAGCCCGGGAGTCGGCGCGACGATCGCCTCGAGCTCGGCGCCGAACGACCGGTTGTCGGGGGACTGCCGGATCACCCATACGGTGCGGCCCTGCGCATCCAGCTCCGCGCCCTGGCCGATCACGTTCTTGAGGTTGGTGAAGAACCCGTTCACCGTGAACGCGACCCGGCCGAGCTGCGTCTTCACGCCGCCCTCGATCGACTGCACCTCGCGGGCGTCGAAGAGATCGACCTGGTCCTGGCTCTGGGCCTCGAGCAGCTCGTCCAGCGCCGGCATCTTGTAGCCGCGAGAGCCGGCCGCGAACACCGCGAGGTTGTCGTTCACCACATAGTTGAGCCCGAGCGACCCGGCCCAGTCGGTGATGTTGTGGGTGAAGTGCCGGAAGGTGTTGGTGCCGAACTCGATGTTGTTGAAAAGCGTGGTCGGATCGTTGTCCAGATCCACCGGCCCGGTGTTCTCGGCGGCCTGCACGTAGTTGTTGTACTCGACCCGCACGCCGACGTCGGCGCGGAGCTGGTCGGTGACCTGGATCTCGCCGCCGACCACGCCCGAGACCACGTTGGTCTCACCCGTGCCGTTGACGTAATTCGACAGAAAGTTCCTGAACCCGTTGCTGGTCACGGTGTCCAGGACGCCGCCCGTGTTGGTGACCAGATCGAGGAAGCGGGGGTTGTCCCGCACGTCGGTCAGAATGTCGGTGAAGTTCCAGCGGTTCTCCTGGGTGTAGTGCGCGAGGTACGCCCCCATCGCGAGGCTGTGCCGGCCGAACTGGCGGCGAAGCTGGATCTGGTCGTGAATGGCGGAGATCGGCTTTTCCACGTGCCACTCGCCGGCGAGAGCCACGAAACCATTGGGGGTGTCGAACGGGAGCCGATTGCCGAACTGATCGAAGTGGTTGGTGAAGAAGAGTTGCGCGGTGGTGCCGGTCGGGAGGCCAAGGCTGGCGATGTAATCGGCCGCCGTCACCATGTTGTTGGGCAACAGCGCGTTCCACTCCTGATCGTTCCGCATGGCCTGTGCTGTGTTCTGGATCCGCCAGTTGTCGTCCAGGTCGAAGGCCGCGTCCACCGTGAACCAGGTGGCCTCGGTCCGCAGGCCGTTGTCGAGCGGCAGGCGCAACTGGCCATCGGGTGTCGGCACCTCGAGGTCCAGGCCCTCCGGGGTGCTCATCGCTCCATAGTTGCTGAAGCCCTCGACGTAATCCGGATCCTCGGGATTGGCGAACGGAAGGGGCAGGATGAACTGGTTCCGGTCGTTGATGTGCTTGACCGACGCGCGCAGGTAGCCGTTGTCCAGCTGCCGGGTGATGTTGGCCTTGAGCTGGCCGCCCCGGATGCCGGTGAAGCCGGGATCGCGCACGCCGTGGTCGTACCGGTAGAAGCCGCCGACATTGAACCGCCAGTCCTCGCCCAGCGGGCCGCCGGCACTGAGGTCGTAGCGGGCGAACTCCTGGGTGCCACCGGTCAGCCGCGTGGTGCCGCCGAACTGATCACCACCCGTCTTGTTGATGAAGTTGATGATGGCGCCGGGCGTATTGGACCCGAAGAGCGCCGACGCGCCGCCGCGGACCACCTCCATCCGCTCGATGTTGGTGTCGAAGCGGAACAGATTGTCGGCATTCATGAAGAACGTGTGCATGGTGGGGAACACCGGCATTCCGTCTTCCATGAACATCACGTACTCGACCCCCAGGATGCCCCGCATCGAGATGTTCTGATTCACCTCACCACCGGAGCTCTCCACCCGGGTGAAGCCGGGCACGTAACGCAGCATCTCGGTGGTGCTCCGCGGCGCGGCCTGCTCCACCTCCTGGGCGCTCAGCGTGGTGACGGCGACGCTGGCGGCGAGATTCTGCCGCGGCGTCTGCGTGCCGGTGACGACCATCTCCGTGAGCTGCAGCGGATCCCGGCCCAGGGTGAAGTCCTGTGTCACCGTGCCGCCCGCGGGTACCGCCACGCTGGCGGAGTCGGGACGGAATCCCAGCATGCGCACCCGCAGCGTGTGGGTGCCCGCAGGGACTCGCGGCAGGGTGTAGTTCCCATCCGCCCCGGTCTGGGTGCCGATCGCGGGGCGGATCAGGAATACCTGCGCGCCGGAGATGCCGGTTCCCCGCTCATCCACTATCCGTCCGCTGACCGTGCCCGTCTGGGCCGCGTCCTGGCCCGCCGCGGACCGCCCGGGGGCCAGCATCAGCAGCGATGCGATCGCCAAACCGGAGCTGAGCGCGAGTCTGGGCCGTGCTGCCGCACCTGATCTGTGGACCATAGCGATTTCCTCCGTCTTCAGGCGCCCGGATACGCCTCAGCGGCGCACCGACCGGGTCAATGCGGAGTGTGGCGCACCGGGCGTCTGGTGGGGTGTGGGGCTGACATCAGGCTGACATCAGGGAGTGGACCGGGGAGCAGCCGGTGGGGGAATGGAACCGAGCAACAGACCGGGGAGCGCCGTGGGACGGTGCAGCGCCGGACGGGTATCTGCCTGTGTCGATGAGCGCACCGGACGGGCTGCGCGCCTGTCTGTGCTCGGTCACTGCCCGCTCGATTCCGATCTGGAAAGCCGTGCTACGGTTAAACCGCCACCGGGCACTACTTACAACCCGCCGGTCCGGGGCGCAAGAGCAGAAACCCTTATGGCCCCAAAAACAACGCCGCCTCGCCCGGAGGCGAGGCGGCGCATGTCTCCGGTACGGTTCGGCTTACCGCAGCGACCAGCGCAGACCCACGGTCAGCGGGATCATGTAGGCGGTGGTCTCCTCGAGCGACTGGGAGTCGAACCCACCCTTGAAGATCGCGTGGAAGCGGCCTTCGGCGTACAGCGCGGCGGAGCCGAGCTTGAGATCGAACCCGGCACCGGCATTGGCGCCGAACTTGGTGTCCGAGCCCGACACGCCGTTGACGGTGGCCTTCATGTTGTACAGCCCGAGGCCGCCGATCAGGTACGGACGGGCCACGGCGGCGCTGGGGAACGCGAACACCGCATTGGCCGTGCTGCTCAGCATCTGGGTGTGGCCATCCACATCGGCGTCGAACCCGAGACGGCTGTAGCCGGCATCGAGCTGGAAGCCGAGCGGGCTGACGGCGGGCTTCAGCCGAAGCGAGGCCTGGCCGGTCCACCCGGTGGAAAGGACGTCGGCCATGCTGCCGGACGGGATCACCGCGCCGGCGCCAAGACCGAGGCTCAAGCCGGCCTGCGCCTGGGCGACCTGCGCGCCGAGCGCCAGGGCAAGGCCGATCGCGGCACCACGCATCAACGTCTTCATCGTGTCTCCCTCATGAGGATGGCTGATGACCAAGAGATCGAAGGACGGAATACGTCCGGACCCCAGGTCCGCAAACCACCTGCCAGGGAACGTTTCAGCGCCGCAACGCCGGGCGCCAACATGTTGTCAGTCATGGCGTTAGCAACGATGCTCGAGACCCGGTCGCCCTCCCGGAGGGCGGTCCGGCGAGCCGGTTGTCAGGATTTGCACTGCGGGATGCAACTGGAAGCCGGGAACCGCCATGGCTTACCTTCCTGCCCCATGGGGCGAGTGAGCGGGTTCATGCCGGCCCCGCCGGTGGATTTCCCCTGAGGCTCGCCGACCTGGCGGAGACCTCCAGTCGCGTCGCCGGAGCCAGCGGACGGCGGGACAAGGTGGCGCTGCTCGCGAGCCTCCTCTCCGTGGCGCCGCCCGAGGAGATCGAGATCGCCACAGCCTATCTCTCGGGCTCCGTCCGGCAGGAGAAGCTGGGCCTGGGCTGGGCCACGATCCAGGCGGCACACCCCGGGAAGGCAGCCGACGCACCCTCGGTCGAGCTGCGGGAGGTGGACGCGGTGCTCGACCGTATCGCCGCCACTTCCGGCAAGGGCTCCGCGGCGGCGAGACAGCGGCTGCTGCGCGACCTCTTCTCGCGGCTCACCCCGATGGAGCAGCGCTTTCTCTCCGCCCTCATCGTGGGCGAGCTTCGGCAGGGCGCCCTCGAGGGTCTGGTCGTCGAGGCGATCGCCGCCGCGGCCGGCCGTCCTGCCGCCGAAGTGCGACGGGCGCTGATGATGGCGGGTGACCTGCCGGCCGTCGCCCGCGCGGCGCTGGTCGGGGGTGAGGCCGGGATGGCGGCCTTCGCCGTAAGGCTCTTCCAGCCGGTGCTGCCGATGCTCGCGGGCAGCGCCGAGGATGTGGCCGAGGCGATCGGCGAGCTGGGCGAGGCGGCGGTGGAGTACAAGCTCGATGGCGCCCGGGTCCAGATCCACCGGCGGGGCGACGAGGTGCGGGTCTACTCCCGCCGCCTCAACGAGGTCACCGCCGCAGTCCCCGAGCTGGTGGAGGCCGCGCTGGGCTTCCGGGCCACGGAGTTCATCGCCGAAGGCGAGGCGATCGCGCTCCGTCCCGACGGCACTCCCCTCCCCTTCCAGACTACCATGCGCCGCTTCGGCCGGCGGCTCGACGTCGACCGCATGCGCGGCGAGCTGCCGGTGACGCTCTTCCTCTTCGACCTGCTCTACCTCGAGGGCGCGCCGCTGCTCGACGAGCCGCTGCAGCGGCGCGCCGAGCTGCTGGCCGGGGCCGTGCCCGCCTCGCTGCTCGTGCCACGGATCGTGACCGCGTCGGCGGAAGAGGCGAGCGCGTTCCACCGGGCGGCCGTGGCGCGGGGCCACGAAGGGGTGATGGTGAAATCGCTCGGCGCGCCCTACGAGGCCGGCCGGCGGGGGCGGCGGTGGCTCAAGGTGAAGACGGTGCGCACCCTCGATCTCGTGATCCTGGCGGCCGAATGGGGACACGGCCGGCGCAGCGGCTGGCTCAGCAACCTGCACCTCGGTGCTCGCGATCCCGCGGGCGGCGGCTTCGTCATGCTGGGGAAGACCTTCAAGGGTATGACCGACGAGATGCTGCGGTGGCAGACCGACCGGCTGAGCGAGCTCGAGGTGAGCCGTGACGGCCACATCGTCTACGTGCGACCAGAGCTGGTGGTGGAGGTGGCCTTCAACGACCTGCAGGCGAGCCCCCAGTATCCCGGTGGGCTGGCGCTCAGGTTCGCGCGGGTCAAAGGGTATCGGCTGGACAAGTCACCGGCCGAGGCCGATACGATCGAAACGCTCCGGGAGATCTACCGCAGGCAGAACGGCTGACTGCCAGGGGACCGGCCGGCCTCTCACCGCCTGGGGGGCACCCCGCGCGCATCGAGGATCTGCCGGACCTTCTTTGCCACGGCTTCCGGCTCCAGCGGCTTCTGCATGAACTCCGCCCCTTCGTCCAGCAGGCCTCGGCGCACCGCGTCGACCCCGGCGTATCCGGAGATGAAGAGCACGGGAATTCCCGGCCACCGGCTCTGCAGTGCCTGAGCCAGCGCCTTGCCACCCAGGCCGGGCATGACCACATCTGCGATCACGAGGTCGGGCGGCGCCGGAGCGGTCTCCGCCATCTCCAGCGCCTGCCTGCCGTCGCGCGCTTCGACCACCGAGTAGCCGTACTCCCGCAGCGACCGGGCGATGATAGCGCGGACCGAGGGCTCGTCTTCGGCAACCAGCACGGTCTCCGGTCCGCCGCTGGAGATGCCCGGAGCCGCCACCCGCTCGGAGCCGCGCTTGTCACCGGCCAGCGGTAGGTGGATCTGGAAGGAGGAGCCGTGAGCCATCTCGCTGGAGACCGTGATGAAGCCGCCGCTCTGCTTCACGATTCCGTAGACGGTCGCGAGTCCGAGACCGGTCCCCTCGCCCACGCCCTTGGTAGTGTAAAACGGCTCGAAGATGTGCGTGAGCGCCTCCCGGCTCATGCCGGTTCCGGTGTCGGTCACGACCAGGGTGGCGTACGAGCCCGGCGCGATAGGCTCCAGATCCTTGCCGACGGCATGCTCCTCGGTCACCGTCACGCTGGAAGTCTGGATGGTGAGCGTGCCCCCGTCCGGCATCGCGTCGCGGGCATTGAGCGCGAGGTTGAGCAGGACCTGGTCGAGCTGCCCCGGGTCGGCCTTCACCGGGCCGAGATCGTCGGCCAGCCGCAGCTCGACCCGGGAAAGCTCGCCGATTGCCCTCTGGAGGATCGGCTCGATGGTTGTGACCACGGCATTGAGGTCCACCAGCTCCGGCTGGAGCACCTGGCGGCGGCTGAAGGCGAGCAGCTGCTGCGTGATCGCCGCGGTTCGGCGGGCGGCCCGGCGGATGTGCTCGAGATCCACCTTGACCACCTCGTCCCGGATCGCGCGCGCCAGGAACTCCGCGGCGCCGAGGATCACGGTCATCTGATTGTTCGCCTCGTGGGCCACCCCGCCGGCGAGCCGTCCGACCGACTCCATCCTGTCCGCGTGGCGCAGCCGCTCTTCCGCCAGCCAGCGGTCCTCGGCGTCGGTCACCGTGCCGACCCACTCGCGTATCGCGCCGCCGGAGTCGAGCACCGGCACCGCGCGGGCTACGAAGTGGCGGTGCGCCTGATGCGACTCCGACCAGAGCCGGCCCCGAAACTCCCAGATCTCGCGCTTCGCCCGCGCCTGCCGCCATGACGTCCTGGCCTGCTCCCGGTCGTCGGCATGGATCGTGTCCATCCAGCCGGACCCCGGCGGCTGGCCCCCGGACTGACCGGCATAGTCCTGCCCGCCGATGAACCGTCCCTCGGGATCCGCGGTCCACACCAGTGAGGTGGTGGCCTGGACCAGGGCGCGGTACCGCTCCTCGCGGCGCTCCAGCTCGTCCTGAGCCCGCTTCCGGTCACTGATGTCTCGCTTGATGGACGAGGCGCCGATCACGCTGCCCGAGGAGTCCCAGATGGGCGACACCGTCAGCGCGATGTAGATCCTCGAGCCGTCCTTCCGCACCCGGACGGTATCGGTGAAATCCACCCGCTCCCCTCGCGCGATGCTCGCGAGGAGATCGCGCTCGGCTTGGTGCAGCTCCTCGGGGACCAGCCTGAAGATGGACTGTCCGACCATCTCGCTCTCGCTGTAGCCGAAGATCCGTTCGGCGGCCGCGTTCCAGCTGGTCACGATCCCCTGGAGCGTCTTCCCGATGATGGCATCGGCGGAGGAGGCCACGATCGCCGCCAGCCGGGTGGACGCGCGCTCGGCATCCTGCCGCCGCGAGACGTCCCTCATCGCGCCGACGATGCGGACCGCCCGGCCCGTCTCGTCCCGGGCGATGAAGGCGCGCTCCAGAATGTGGGCGTAGGAATCGTCGGTGCGGCGGAACCGATACTCCTGCTCCCAGGACTCGGCGCCGCCTCCGATCGCGGCCCGGGAGGCCGCCTCGGTGGCCATCAGATCGTCCGGGTGGATCCGGTCCGCCCAGGTCCGGTATGGATCGCCATGGGCCGCGGCGATCTGCTCCGGAGGCACGCCGAAGTAGGGGCGGGTGGTCCCGGCCCAGACGATTTCGCCTCGGAGGAGGTCCCAGTCCCACAGCAGGTCCTGCGTGGCCCGGGCGGCGAGCTGGAAACGCTCCTGGGTCCGACTCATCTCCTCTCGCGACAGCGAGATAGCCGGACGCTTTCGGATCTCGGGGGGCGTGGGCACGACGTGGCTCCGGGTCCTCGGAAGTGGAGTCGGACTGCCGGCTCCGGTGTGGCCCGCGAAACGAGGATGGCGAAATAGATTCTCAAGGGACTACTATGGGGCAAGTTGCGGAAACGGAAAGTGATAGCGCTCACCGACCACCCCGCCCCGGGGTTGCATTAACTATCGGCAGGGAAACGCTCTCACGAAAGCTGCGCGATGTCGACATGGACCGACCTCCTCACCCGCTCCGATTCAGGTGACCACATCGTCCAGCTGTACGGCGAGGACGATCAGCTGCTGACGAGGAACGTCAGCCGTTATCTGGCTGAGGGAATGCGCCGGTCGGACGGTCTGATCGTGATCGCCACACCGGCGCACACGCAAGCTATCGCCCGCCACCTCGCCGAGGAAGGCGCCAGCGCCACGAGGGAGGCCGAGGGGAAGGGGCGGCTCGTGTTCCTGGACGCCCGCGAGACCCTCGACCGCCTCCTCCGGGACGGACAGCCCGACGAGACGCTGTTCGAGGCTGTGATCGGCGAGCTCCTGGCAGCCGTGCGGGGGCGGTCGGGAAGCGGAAAGGTGCGCGCGTTCGGCGAGATGGTGAATCTCCTGAGTTGCGAAGGCCGTCACGCTGAGGCGGAGCGCCTGGAGGCACTTTGGAACGCGCTGCTCGCGGGGAACGCGTTCAGCCTCTACTGTGGCTACCGGCTCGACCTGTTCGGCAACGATGTGGACGAGGCGGCCCTCAACGCGATAATGCGGTCCCACAAGCATGTCCTCGCCGGGCCGAGGACCATGCTCTCGAGGGCCTGCGCCTGAGGCTTGAGTGGCCGACCCGCGATCCCGAGGCTCCCCACCGTCGCAGGTGGGGAGCCTTTCGTTTGGCGGCCCGCCACTCTTGACGTTTCGCGACCCGGTATGACATGCTTTTCTCGTACCCTACCCTTCCCCGCACAGGCAAAATGTCATGAGCTCTCATCCATTGTCCCGCCTAGGTCTCCTGGCGGCCCTGGCGGTCGTGGCCTGTCGGAGCGACAAGCCGGCCGTCGAGGCCACGACGAATCCCGCGGCTCGGCCCGCCGCCGAGCGGTCCGAGGCCGCTGCCGACCCCAGCGTCCTGACCGTGACCGCCAGCGACTTCACGTTCGACGCACCGGACGAAGTCCCGGCGGGACTGACCACCATCCGGCTGGTCAACAACGGGCCATCGCACCATCACGTTCAACTGATGAAGCTGGAGGATGGGAAGCGGCTCCAGGATTTTCTCGCCGCCCTCAAGGGCGAGCATTTTCCCACCTGGGCCAGCCCCGCGGGAGGACCGGCACCTCCGGAGGCCGGGGGCACTTCGACCGTGGTCGAGATGCTGGAGCCCGGTACCTACGCGCTCCTCTGCTTCATTCCGGCGCCCGACGGAATGCCCCACCTGATGAAGGGGATGTCGCGCGAGCTGAAGGTGGCGGGGCCGGAGCGGGCCGCCGGTCCGGAACCCGAGGCAGATCTCGTGATCAAGCTGGTGGACTACGACTTCGAGCTCTCCGGGCCGCTCACCGCGGGCAAGCACATCATCCGGGTGGAGAACTCGGGGCCGCAACCGCACGAGATCGCGATCGTCCGGCTGAACCCCGGCAGGAAGCCGGCGGATTTCACCGCGTGGGGCATGAAGCCGGTGGGCCCCGCGCCAGGCACCATCCACGGCGGCCTGAGCGGCATCATGCCGGGAACGCACGCCTTCATCGAGGTGGATCTGCCCCCGGGCGAGTACGGCCTCCTCTGTTTCCTGCCCGACAGGAAGGACGGCAAGCCCCACTTCATGCACGGGATGCAGAAGCAGACGAACGTGACTTGACCCCGGGCCGGCCGGGCGCCGGCGGTGACGCCCGTGTAAATTGAATTTCCCCCTGCGCCACCGAACCCGTCGACCAGGCATGGCCCACCGGCCTCAGTCAGGCGCGCCCTCTCCGGCAGAACCCCTCGCCTGGTCAGCGACCGCGCTGCCCTGGGTCCGGGGTCTGCCGGTGATCGCCGGGTCGGCGGCGGCGTTCCTCGGCGTCCTGGCCGTCGAGACCTACGTCTTCGGCGCGGGTCCGCCGATCTCGGCCGGGCCCCTCCTTCCGCCCACCGTCCCGCTCACGGCACTGATGTTCGTGCTGACGGGCGGCAGCCTCCTGGCCCTGAAGGCAGACCTTCCCCGACATCAGATCGCGGCCGCGATCGGCACCATCCTGATCGCGGCGCTGGTGCTCGCCGAGTACCTGACCTGGCGGGACCTGGGGATCGACACCCTGCTCTTCCCCGACGATGTCGACCTCATGCAGTCCGCCTTTCCCGGCCGACCCGCGCCGATCAGCGCGCTCTGCTTCCTCCTGATCGCCCTCGCGCTGGTGCTCACGAAGGACGACTGGCATCTGGAGCACCGGCGGGTTCATCTGGCGTCGCTCATGGTCGCCGCGGTCCTTCCCCTCATCTCGGTGATGGGCCACCTGTTCGGCGTGCCCGAGCTGTACGCCTTCGCCCCGGGTGTGGGGACCTCGCTGGTGAGCGCACTCCTTCTCGTCCTCGTCGCGCTCGGCGTCGCCGCCGCCACCCACGAGGCGATGGTCGTGCAGCTGCTGACCGATCACAACCCGGGGACCATCCTGCTGCGGCGGCTGCTGCCCGTCGCGGTGCTGATCCCCCTGCTCTTCGCCGCGGGCAGCCTGCTCGCGCTCCGGCTCGGCCTCTACCAGAAGCACGCGGTTCTGGCGCTGTTCGTCGCCGTCTTCATCGGACTGTCGCTGGCCGCCGCGTTCAGAGTGGCCGCGGTGGTGCGGCGCGCCGACGTGGAGCGCCGCGCCGCCGAATGGGCCAAGGCCGACATGGCCCTGAGCGAGCGGCTGCTGCAGGCGGAGCAGGCCACGGGCGCCGCGCTCCGTGAGAGCGTCCGACAGACCCGGGAGCTGCTCGAGATCCTGAGCCACGCGCCGGTGATGGCCCGCGGGCTGGACGGGCGGATTCAGTTCTGGAGCGCCGGCGCACAGCGGCTGTACGGCTGGGAGGAGCACGAGGCGGTCGGCGCCGATGCCCTCGAGCTGCTGCAGACGGAGCTTCCCGTGACCGCCGACGAGGCGGCGGCAGCGCTGCTCGAGGTGGGGGAGTGGCACGCGGAGCTGTCGCGCCGGTCGAGGACCGGGGGGCGGGTGCAGGTCGCGAGCCACTGGATCCTGCACCGCGATCAGAACGGCCGCCCCGGAGCGGTGATCGAGGTGGACAACGACGTGACCGAGCAGAAGCACGCCGAGGAGGCGCTCCGGCGGGGAGAGGCGAGATATCGCGCGCTGGTCGCCGCGGCGGCGCAGATCGTGTGGACCGCCTCGGCCGACGGGCGCCGCCCGCTCGACACCAGCCAGTGGGAGGCCTTCACCGGGCAGACCGGCTCCGAGGCCACCTGGGGCGGATGGTTCGAGGCGATCCATCCCGACGACCGCCCCGAGGCGATCCGCGCCTGGAGCGAGGCCGTCGCCGGACGCCGGCCGCTCGCCACCGAGCACCGGCTCCGCCGCCGCGACGGCGAATATCGCAGCATGGAGGTCCGGGCGGTCCCCGTGCTGGACGACCAGAATCGTCTGCGCGAGTGGGTCGGGGCCCACACCGACATCACCGAGCGGGTCCACGCCGAGGAGCAGTTGAGCCAGGCCCAGCGGCTCCAGGCCGTGGGCACGCTCGCCGGCGGCGTCGCGCACGAGGTCAACAACCAGCTGATGGCGGTGCTCGGCTTCGGCGAGTTCGTGCTCGGCGCGCTGGGGCAGGAGCACCCGCAGGCGGGGGACGTCCGGGAGATGGTCGGCGCCGCGACCCGCGCGGCCCGCGTCGCCCAGCAGCTGCTCACCTTCAGTCGCCGCCAGGTCAAGCAGACGCAGCTCCTCGATCCGTCCGCCGCGATCACCGCGCTCGCACCGGTGCTCGAGCGCCTGCTGGGCGCGGACAAGAGCCTGGTGCTGCTCCCGAACCGCGCCCGCTACCGGGTGCTCGCCGACCCTACCCAGATCGATCAGGTGCTGATCAACCTGGCGGCGAACGCCCGCGACGCGATGCGCACCGGCGGGCGACTCACGGTGAGCACCGACGACGTGATGCTGGACCAGGAGTACGCCGATGCACACCGGGTGAGCCATCTGGTTCCGGGTCCGTACGTGCGGATCACCGTCTCGGACACCGGGATCGGCATGAGCAAGGAGACCCTGGCGAAGGTCTTCGAGCCCTTCTACACCACCAAGCCGGTGGGGGCCGGGACCGGCCTCGGTCTCTCCACCGTGTACGGCATCGTGAAGCAGCACGACGGGTTCATCTGGGCCTACAGCGAGCCCGGCCTGGGCACGACGATGAAGATCTACCTTCCCGGGTCGCCGGAGCACCTGGCCGTCACGCCGCCCCCCGAGCCTGAGCCGATCGGGGAGTCCAGGGACGAGCTGACACCGGCGCTGGTGCTCGTCGTCGAGGACGAGCCCGCCATCCGCGAGCTGGTGCGTCGTACGCTCGAGGCCGCCGGGCTGGTGGTCATCGAGGCGGAGGACGGCCGGCAGGCACTGGACATCTTCGCGCTCGGCGGAGAACCGCCCAAACTGGTGCTCTCGGACGTGATCATGCCGCACCTGAACGGGCGCGAGCTGAGCGACGCGCTCGCCGACCTCCATCCCAGCCTGCCGGTGCTCTTCATGTCGGGCTACACCGGCGACGACGTGCTCGCCCGCAGCCTGCTGCCGGAGACGGCGCCCTTCATCCAGAAACCCTTCGCGCCCGAGGAGCTGTTGTCACGGGTTCGGGAAATGCTGGCGGGGGCGCCGATTTCGGAGGTACGTTAGCGCGTTCCCGATTCCTCCCCTCGCCCCGGAAGGCCCCATGTCGATTCTCGGCGCCCTGTGGCTCCCCATCGTCCTCTCGGCGGTCCTCGTCTTCGTCCTCAGCGCCATCATCCACATGGTGCTCAAGTACCACAACAGCGACTACAAACGGCTGCCGAACGAGGATGCGGTGCGCGCGGCGATTCGCGCGGGCAAGCCCGAGCCGGGGCAGTATGTCTTCCCCTACGCGGGCGGAATGAAGGAGATGGAGCTGCCGGAGATGAAGCAGAAGTACGCCGAAGGGCCGGTGGGAGTCCTGACGCTCCGCCGCCCGGGGCCCTTCACGATGACGCCGGCCCTGACCCAGTGGTTCCTGTTCACCCTGCTGGTGTCGGCGTTCGTCGCCTATGTCGCGTCCCATGCGCTGCCTCCGGACGCCGAGTACCTTCGCGTCTTCAAGGTCGTGGGAGCGGTCGCGTTCATGGCCTACGGGATCGGCCACCTCCCCGCGGCCATCTGGATGGGCAAGCCGTGGTCCGTTGCGGCAAAGGAGGTCTTCGACGGGCTGCTGTACGCGCTGGTGACGGCGGGAACCTTCGGGTGGCTGTGGCCCAGATAGGAGCGCGGGGGGAACGGTGCGCGCCACTCACCGTCCCCCGGTTTTCTACCGCGGAAAACCCTCCGGCAGCCCTCCGTCCACCGTGATGATATCCCCCGTGGTGAAGCGGAATTTGTCGCTTGCCAGCAACACCGCCAGGTCGGCTACCGCCTCCGCCGGGATGAGCTTGGCGCCCATCAGGTTCCGGCGCCGGTACGTCTCCAGCTGCTCCTCGACCGTCACCCCGCGGCTCGCGGCCCGCTCCCGCACGAATTGCTGGAACAGGGGCGTGTCCACCTGGTCGGCGTTGATGGCGTTCACCCGGATGCGGTCGGGACCCAGCTCGACGGCGGCGACCCGGAGCGCCTGAAGCAGCGCGGCCTTGCTGCCGCCGTAGGCCACGGCCTCCTTCCCGGGCACCAGCGCGGCCTTGGACACCGACGCCACGATGGCTCCCCCCGACCCCTGGCGCCGCATCACGAGGGCGGCCCGCCCGATCGCCGCGACGGCGCCGAGATAGTGCACCTCGAGCTGGCGCTGGAGATCCTCACGGCGGATCTCGGTGATCGGCGCGAAGCGCGGCGGTGCGCCCGCCGTATAGAACAGCGAGTCCACGCCGCCGAACTCGAGCACGGTACGGCGGAAGAGCGCATCGAGGCTCCCGTCGTCGCGCACGTCCACCGCGGCACCGGCCGCCCGCCCCGGAAAGCGCTTCGAGACCTCCGAGGCGACGCTCTCCGCCACGGCGCCGTCGAGATCGGCCACCACGACGTGCGCGCCCTCCTCGGCGAACCGGATCGCGGCGCTCCGGCCGATGCCGCTGCCACCGCCGATGACCACCACCACGTGCCGGGGCAGCAGCCGGGTCGCCCGGTCCTTCGCGATCTGCTCGTCCACCTTGCGACGCTCCAGGGGCCAGTGCTCGAACTCGAACACGTCGCGCTCGCCGATGAACTCGAACCGGTCCACCGCCTCCGCATTCTCGATCGTCTCCAGCACCGCGCGATAGCAGACGTTGGCGGTCACCGCGCCCCGCTTGTCGCTGAACGCCGTGATGACGCCGAGACCGGGGACGAGCACCACCTTGGCCCAGTCGTCCAGCGGCCGCTCGCCGCCGGCAGCGTTCCGGCGGTGGTACTCCTCGTACTCCGCGCGTGCCGCGGCGAGGCCGCTCCGCACCTGCGCGGCCAGCCGATCCTCCGGGGCCGTGAGATCGAGATCGAGCCAGACCGGCAGCCGTCCTGCCCGGAGCAGGTGCTCCGGGGTCGCCATTCCGCGGCGGACCAGCTCGGGCGTGCGCTCCGCCGCGAGCGCCGCCAGCAGGTCGTCGCCGTCATCGAAGTGCAGGACGACCCGATCGGCTCTGCCGAGCTCCCCGCGCACCACCGGCAGTACCACCTCCGCGAGCCGCTCCCGCTGCTCTGCGGGGGGCGCGGCCGCACGCGCCTGACCCAGCAGGCGGCGGCCGCGGCGGGCGGTGGCGAGGAACTGGTCGATCCGGCCCACCGACGCGGTGAGACGAGCGTGGCATGCCTCCGCATCGTTGCCCCAGACGACCAGCCCATGATGGGCGAGGGCCATCCCGATCGCACCGGCCGGGATGCGGTCGACCATCTCGCTGACCGACCGCGCCAGCGGAAAGCCGGGACGGATGTAGGGCACGTACACGATTCCACCCTCGAACAGCTCGTCCACCAGCCGCTCGGCCGTGCCGTCGGGGACGTTGGTGAGGCTCATCGTCGCGACGTCGTGGGTGTGCGCGATCACGCGGTGTGGAAGCAGCGAGTGAAGCGGCGTCTCGACGCTGGGGGCGGGGCCCTCGGCGAGCATGCAGCTCGCCATGAACCGCATCATCTCCGCATCGCTCATCCCCTCGGCGGCTCGCAGCCCCTCCAGCCGGGTGAGCGACAGACGGGTGAACCCCTCGCGCCCGATGGTCCGGAGGTCGGTACCGCTCCCTTTCACCAGCAAGGCGTCCCCGATCTTGATCGAGGTGTTGCCTCCACCGGGCTGGACCAGCCGGGGCTCCCGGCCGAGGAGATTGGAGAGGTGCACGAGGCTATCGAGGGGGTCGGACTGGGGGGTTTCCGCCATCGCAGGAAGATGCCGGCGCCGGGGCCTCGGCGCGAGGTCGATGGAGGCTTGCCGGCAATCCCGATTGCGCGATTCCCCATTTTTTTGTATGATGGCCCCGCGAACTGAAGTCGAAATGAAAACCATTCTCATTCTTGAGCTCTTGATGACCTCAGGCCACATGTCCCGCTGCGCCTCTCTGGCGGCCCTCCTCCTGGGAGCCCTCACGGTCCAGACCGCCTCGGCCCAGGACCACGCACTCGCCGCCATCGCCGTCGCTCGGGCGTCGAGCGATACCACCGTCAAGCGGTCGTTCCGGATTCCGCCCCAGCCTCTCCCCGCGGCGCTGCGGGAGTTCGCCCGCCAGTCGGGCCTCCGCGTCCGGACCGACACCGAGATCCCGGCCGTGAGGTCCTCCGGGGCGGTCGGAAGGCTCACGCCCCTCGACGCGCTGCGCCGCGTGATCGCGGGGACCGGGCTCGCCGCCCGCGCTGTGGACGACACGACCGTCGTGGTGCAGCAGGAGAGCTCAGGGGCCTACATGCTGGATCCGGTCGAAGTGGTGGCGCGGCGGCCGGCCGGCTCGGACGCGGTGACCTCGACGGCGACCAAGACGCCGACCCCGCTGCGCGACGTGCCGCAGGCGGTGACGGTCGTGAGCCGCACGCTGATCGCGGACCAGGGCATGCAGAGCATGGCCGACGTCGCGCGCTACGTCCCCGGCGTCACCATGGGCCAGGGCGAGGGCAACCGGGACCAGCCCACCATCCGCGGCAACAGCTCGACTTCGACCTTCTTCGTCAACGGCGTGCGGGACGACGTGCAGTACTTCCGCGACCTGTACAACGTGGAGCGGGTCGAGGGGCTCAAGGGTGCGAACGCGCTCATCTTCGGCCGGGGCACCGGCGGCGGGGTCATCAACCGGGTGACCAAAGAGGCCGAGTGGACTCCGACCCGCGAGCTGACCGTGCAGGGCGGGTCGTTCGGCACCAGGCGCGGCTCGGTGGACTTCGGCCAGGGCGTCTCCGAGACGGTGGCGCTCCGGCTGAACGGCATGTACGAGAACTCCGACCGCTTCCGGCAGGACGTGACGGTCGAGCGCTACGGGATCAACCCGGCCGTGTCCCTCGCCGCCGGCGACGACACCCGCATCTCGGCCAACTTCGAGCACTTCTACGATTACCGCACGGCCGACCGCGGCATCCCGTCCTTCCAGGGACAACCGGCCGAGATCGACGCGCGGACCTTCTTCGGCGATCCGTCGCTGAGCTGGTCGGACGCGGACATCGACGTGGGCACCGCCCTGCTCGAGCACGATGTGACTCCCGGCCTGCAGCTTCGCAACCGCACCGTGTACGGCGACTACGACAAGATGTACCAGAACGTCTTCCCCGGCTCGGTGGACTCGACGGGGGCGCTGGTCAGCATCTCGGCCTACAACAACCGGAACGACCGGACCAACCTGTTCAACCAGACCGAGCTCACCCTCCGCACCGTCACGGGGTCCGTCGCACACACGCTGCTCGGCGGCGTGGAGCTGGGCCGCCAGACCAGCAGGAATCTCCGCAACACCGGCTTCTTCGACGGAAGCGTCACCTCGGTCACCGCCCCGCTCGATCATCCCACGATTCACCGGCCGGTGGTTTTCCGCCCCAGCGAGACCGACGCCGACAACCGGACCCGCGCCACGACGCTCGGCGTCTACCTGCAGGACCAGATCGCCCTCTCGCCGCACCTGCAGGTCATCGCCGGCGCGCGGCTGGAGCGATTCGACCTCACCTTCCACAACTTCCGGAACGGCGAAGATCTCGCCCGCCGCGACCACCTGATCTCGCCCCGGGCGGGGGTGGTAGTGAAGCCGGTGGAGCCGCTCTCGTTCTACGGGAGCTACAGCGTGTCGTATCTGCCGAGCTCGGGCGACCAGTTCTCGTCGCTCACCGCCACGACGGAAACGCTGGAGCCCGAGAAGTTCGCGAACTACGAGGCGGGGGCCAAGCTCGACCTCGCGACCGGGCTCGAGCTGAGCGCCGCCGTGTACCAGCTCGACCGGAGCAACACGAGCGCGCCCGACCCGGTGGATCCGTCCCGGACCATTCAGACCGGCAGCCAGCGCACCAAGGGCATCGAGCTCGGCGCCACGGGGAAGCTCACTCCCGAGTGGCAGGTGGCGGCCGCCTACGCCAATCAGGACGCCTACGTCACCAGCCGCACGGCGCAGGCCGAGACCGGTGCCAAGGCTCCGCTGGTGCCGCGCAACACGCTCTCGCTCTGGAACCGGTACCAGCTTCATCGCATGTGGGGGCTCGGGGCCGGGATCGTCTATCAGGACCGGATGTTCGCGGCGATCGACAACGCGGTCACGCTGCCGAGCTTCACCCGGTTCGATGCGGCGGCGTTCTTCACCCTGAGCCGCGAGCTCCGGGCCCAGGTCAACGTGGAGAACGTGTTCGACACGCGGTACTTCGTCACCTCGCACAGCAACAACAACATCAGCCCGGGCTCGCCGCGGGCGGTGCGGGTGTCGGTTACCGCCGGGTTCTGATGCGCGGGGGCGACCGGTTAGCTTGTGCGGATGGATCTCACGACCGGCGTGCCGTTCTGGCTCGTCAAGGGTGGCCTTCCGGCCACCTATCCCAAGCTCGACCGTGATCTGCGCTGCGATCTCGCCGTCATCGGCGGCGGGATCACCGGCGCGATGCTCGGCCACCGGTTCGCGGAGGCGGGAATTCACACCGTTCTCCTCGAAGGCCGTGAGATGGGCTACGGCAGCACCGGGGCCAGCACCGCCCTGCTGCAGTACGAGCTGGACCAGCACCTCACCGCCCTGGCCGACCGGATCGGCCCCGCATCGGCCCAGCGCTGTTACCGTCTCACTCTGGATGCGCTGGCCGGCATAGAGCGGCTGGCGCTCGATCTGGGCGGCGAATCGGAGCACTCCCGCAAGAGCAGCCTCTATCTCGCCTCCGGCCGGCGCGATGCCAAGGCCCTCGAGCGCGAGTGGAAGGCGCGGCGCCGGATGGGGATCGAGGTGGACCTGCTGTCCTCCAGCGATCTGCGCAGCCGCTTCTCCTTCGACCGCCCCGCGGCGCTGCTGTCGCGCGATGCGGGCGAGATCGACCCACTCCGTTTCACCCACGACCTGCTCGCCGCCGGGGGGCGCCAGGGACTCGAGGTCTATGACCGGACCGGGGTCGCCCGGTACCAGTCGGACCGAAAGGGCGCGCTGCTCGAGACCGAGGACGGCTGGCGGGTCAGGGCGGGCAAGGCGATCTTCGCCACCGGCTACAACATCCCACCTTTCCTTCCCCGCGGGCCGATGCGGCTCGTCAGCACCTTCGCATTCGCCACCTCGCCGCTCCAGGGGTTCGATGGGTGGGAGGACCGCTGTCTCGTCTGGGAGACGGCGCGGCCCTACTTCTACGCCCGCACCACCCCGGACGGCCGTGCGGTCGTCGGAGGCGCCGATCAGCCCTTCAAGGGCGCCCAGAAGGTGGACCGCATGCAGGACAGGCAGACGGCGGCCCTGGCCCGGCAGTTCGCGGAGATGTTCCCCGGCATTCCCTTCGACGTGGATTGGAGCTGGGCGGGCACCTTCGTGGAGACGGCGGACGCCCTGCCCTACATCGGCGTCGCCCCCGAGTTCCCCAACGGCTACGTGGCGCTGGGGAACGGCGCGAACGGCATCGTCTTCGCCCATGTGGCCGCGGGCCTGCTGCTGGACCTCTATCTGGGTCGTGAGAACCCCGACGCGGCCCTCTTCCGCGTCGGCCGCTAAAGTCCGCTCTGGCCGTCGGCGGTCGCAGGACGCAGATTGGGAGGTCGCCGTTCCGGCGCAGCAGAGGACCCATGACCGCCCAACCGATGCCAGGCCCGCGAGGGACGCTCGACCGCAAGCCCACCGACGACGAGATCGACGTCTACGGCCTCACCCACCCCGGTAAGGTCCGCCACGACAACCAGGATCACTTTCTGGTCTGCGCCCTGAACCGGCAGATCGTGGTCTACGAGACCAGCTTGCCAGGGACCGAGCACCTGATGGCCGGCCCCGAGCGGGTCGCGTTCCTGGCCATGGTAGCCGACGGGGTGGGCGGCGGGGCGAAGGGCGAGGAGGCGAGCCGGATGGCCGTCGAGGCGGTGACCCAGTACGTCTCCGGGACCATGCGCACTTACTACGCGGCGGGCACGGCGGAAGACGCGGAGTTCTCCGAGGCGTTGCAGGAGGGCGCGCTGCGATGCCATGCCGAGCTGAGGCACAAAGGGGAAGAGGACGCCGAGTATCGCGGCATGGCCACGACGCTCACCATGTTCCTCGGCGTGTGGCCCAGGGCCTACCTGCTTCAGGTAGGGGACAGCCGCTGCTACATCCACCGGAACGGGGAGCTGATCCAGATCACCCGGGACCAGACCATGGCCCAGGAGCTGATCGAGCTCGGCGTTCTCACCCGGGCCGACGCGGCCGGCTCCCGGTTCGCCCGGACGCTCTCCAGCTCGATCGGTGGTCGCCAGACCGACCCCGTCGTGTCCCGACTGGACATGGCCTGGGGAACGGTGCTGATGCTCTGCAGCGACGGACTCACCACTCACGTCTCCGACGAGCGCATCAAGGCTCGGCTGGGCGGGATGACCTCCGCCAAGCAGGCGTGCGAGGATCTGCTGGAAGACGCGCTGCAGGCGGGCGGGACCGACAACATCACGATCATCGTCGGACGGGCGCTGCCGCGCCAGCGGTGAGGCCCTGGTCGGGCGCTCCGGCGAGCCACCGCCCCCGGACCTACCAGGTCACCGAATACTGCCCCCCCAGAATCATTCGCGTCTCGGAGGCACGTAGATCCTCCGATGGATCGGCGTCCGGCCACGCGATACGGTGACTGCTGAGCCCGACGTTCAGCGCGAGGTCGTCGAACACCCTGATCGCCGCGGTGAGCCGCTCCAGCGCATCGCGCCTCCGCGCGACGATGGCTCCGCCGCCGAAAGCGAAGGTCTTCTCGGCGGTGATGGTGATCGGGTGCCGGATCGAGGTCAGGTTGCCGTTGATCGACAGCCGGGTGCTCGCGATCTGGAGGGTCTCCAGCCCGTCGGTGTAGATCCCGAACTGTGAGCTCGCGGTGATTCCCTTGACCATGACGCTCGGTCCTATCCCCGCACGGTACGCGGTCCGATCGGTCGGGATACGGCCGAGGTCGGCGTCGAGCCAGTCGGTGTGGGTCACGCCGGCATGCATCGCGATGCCGTAGCTGAGACCGTCGCCGCGCTTGAGCATGCGGGAGACGTCGAGCCAGGCGCCCTGATCATCCGCGCCGAGAAATCCCTGGACCCGCCCGTTCCACTTGCCGGCGGCCCATTCCCCCTGCAGCGACCACACTCCGCTGTTCAAGGCATCCTCGAAGAGCACCGTCCGCTTGGCGCCCCGGATCGATCGGCGGGCGAACACCGAGCTCCAGCCGGCGGTCACCGCCACGACGCGCTGGTTCAGCTCGGGCAGCTTGATCGCGATCTCACGATGAAACTCGCGGCAGCGGCCTCGGGTGCAGGCCGCGATGCGGGCCGGCCTCATCAGGTACCCCAGAACCTGGCCGTTCCTGACCGGGGCGTAGCGGGCGGCCGGCGCCGGGTCGCCGAAATCGGATGTGACCCAGGCGGTCAGCACCGTATCGGCGCTCCAATATCGGTCCACCCCGTTCTCCGACTCGAACACGATACTGTCGGCGCCGGGACTCCGAATCACGACCTCGGTCCGTTGGCCGTCGTAGACCACGGCCGGTGTCATCCGGAAATCGACCGGGTTCGCGGGACCCGCGAGCTGGGTGGAGGCCGCCGGAACCGCGCACCCGGAAAGGACGAGCCCTGCCGCGAGCGCGGCCGGCGAGCACATGTGCGCCGAGCGCACTCGTGCGACGAGTCCACCAGGAGCGATGAATGATGCAAGCATCCGCGCTGACCCTCTCCGGGTGCCGGCCGGAATCGTCGGCAATTGCTGGATTGGATTGCACTGCGAGAGGCACGGGGCAGAAGCGCAAGTCACGCGCCCGTCGGCCACGGGCGCTAACTCCTTCCAAGACAATCTTGTACCACCGCGGAACAAACCTGCTTCCGGCGCCTCCGCTGTGACGGCGCAACAGGCCGGATCGAGGATCCGGTGATACCGCTGCGGCCCCGGCGCCAGCGCCGCGGGCCCTGACCGCGGACCGGGCTCGGGTGCGGTGAGAAGGATTCCGGAGTGGCGCCGTCTGACAGGCAACCCGGTCCGATCCGGCTCATCCCCACCCGAACCTGGAGGCGAAATGCACTCGAAGTACCTGGCCATCCTGGCCCTGGCCGGATTGGCGTGCAACGACTCGAAGGAACCGCTCGACCCCATCGGCGTCCCGGCCGGCGTCCAGCGGCAGTATGGCGCGCCCGTGTCGGTGGGCGGTGGTGTGGCCCGAACCTACATCCTCTCCGACGAGAAGAGCGGCAACCCGGTCGAGGTCGGAGTCGCTCTCGACGAGGCCGCGCTGCAGGGACTTCCCGCCGATGGAGACCAGGGCGGCGGCATGCACGAGCGCCACAGTGCCTACATCCTGAGCCTGCCCGCCGGGAATCGCACCCCCTACCGGTTCGTGGAGCTGGACTGGAACCCGAAGGGCCACGGCGGTCCCTACACGGCGCCGCATTTCGACTTCCACTTCTACCGCGTGCCCCTGGCGGAGCGCGACGCCATCGACGCCGCGGCCCCGGAGTATGCCGCTCGTGCGGCTCGGCTCCCGGCCGCGGAAGAGCTGCCCGCCGGCTACGTGTCGTCCCACGTGCTGATGAAGCTGACCCCCGCCCAGGCGGCCGTGCCGAAGATGGGGCTCCACTGGATCGACACCGCCTCCCCGGAGCTGCCGCCGCGGAACGAGGAGTTCACCGCCACGTTCATCGTCGGCTCCTGGGACGGCAAGGTGATCTTCGACGAGCCGATGGTCACGCGCGACTTCATCCTGGCGCAGCGCATCACGCCCAGCGGGATCATCCCGGTGCCGGCTTCCCGGCGCTACACTCCCGCCGGCTTCTACATGAGCGGGTACCGTGTCAGCTACAGCGCGCAGGCAGGCGAGTACCGGATCGCGCTGACGGGGCTGAGCCCCCGCGACTGATGACGCGGCGCGCTACTTCGAGTCTTTGTCGAGCTGGGCGACGGCCTCCAGCACCACGGCCGGCTGTTCCTCGTTGATGTACTGGCCCGAGCCGGGCACGCTCTCGACCTTGAAATCCGAGAGCTCGGAGGTCAGCAGCTCCCGCTCCTTGGGCGGCACCGCCGCCGGGTGCGGAGCCATTCCCACCAGCAGCCGGACGGGGATGTCCAGCTCGTGCAGCCGCGCGGCGAGAGACTTCCCCTCCTTCGACTTGGACATGCGGTGGAAGGCGTCGATCGAGCCGTGCATGTCCGCGGTCTGTCCGCCGGTGTAGGCGCGGATCACCTCGTCGGTCACCCAGGTCGTGTCGCCCGAGTTCTTCACGATCTCCTTGCGCACGTCGTGGCGCAGCATGGTCTCGTCCATGGCCATCTTCGCCAGCCCCGCCCCGAACCGGAACGCCTTCTTCATGCCGGGCGTGGCCGCGCTCTCGGCCGGGCCTCCGCTGATCGAGAGCAGGCCGCGAACCAGGCCGGGGCGGATGATGCCCAGCCGGAAGGCGATGGACGCGCCGCTGGACTGGGCGACGAACAGCGCCTCGGTCACCCCGAGCGTATCGAGAGCCCGGCCGACCCGCTCGGTCTGGGCGGTGTAGGAGTAGTCGGCCTTCTTGGGATGGGAGGACCAGCCGTATCCCAGCGGCTCGACGATGATGCACTGGTAGCCCTGGGCCACCAGCGGCCCGGTGAGCATGCGGTAGCCGAACGCGGCACCGAAGAGTCCGGGAATGAGCACCAGGGGCCGGCCCGCACCGATGGTGGTGGTCCGCAGGATCTCGCCGGGGGCTACCTCGATGTCGCGAACGAGGGCGCTGTCTGGGGAGCCGGCCAGGAGGGCCAGCGTCAGGAGGAGCATCGTATGCAACGTAACCCCGGCCTACCACCGGCGCGAACTTCCGGCCACTCGCCTTGCCCCCCCACCCGTCATATACTGCCCGGACCACAACCCAAGGGACCGCGCCATCGCTCCGCTCAAGCCGCCCCGACTGGCTTTCCGTGTCACCCCACGCCGTCCCGACGCTCGCGAGGATCTCCTCGCCGGCCCTATTCGTGGCGAGCTGCTCGGCGCCGAGCATCTGGCCGAGCGGGCTCGCACCCTCGCGTCGGAGCAGCGGATCGACCGGCGGAAGCGCGCCCGCCGCACCCCTCTCCTCGACCGCCTCGACGGCACCAAACGCGTCCTGGAGGACGCCCACGCGCGCCTGGCCGCCGCGGCCGACCGGGGCCTGGACATCGGCCCCGCCGGGGAGTGGCTGCTGGACAACTATCACGTGGTGCAGGAGCACATCGGCGAAGTGCGCGAGAGCCTGCCGCGAGGCTACTACCGGGAGCTGCCGGAGCTGGGAGGCGGGCCGCTCGCCGGATACCCGCGGATCTACGAGCTGGCCATCACCCTGATCTCGCACAGCGAAGGGCGGATCGGCCTCGACAACGTGAGCGGCTTCGTCGCCGCCTTCCAGGAGGTGGCCACCCTCACGATCGGAGAGCTGTGGGCGGTGCCGGCGATGCTGCGGCTCGGCCTCATCGAGAACGTGCGGCGGATGACGCTCCGCACCGTGGTGAGGCTCGACGAGACCGAGGCGGCGGATGCGGCGGCGGAGCGGATCGGCCGCGCCGCCGAGATCGGAAAGGTCGCCCTGGACTCCGAGCTGGACCGCTTCCTCACCGACCCGCCACCGCTCACACCCGTGTTCGTCTCCCGCTTCCTCCAGCAGCTCCGCACCGTGGGCGGCTCCTTCCCCGCCGTCCGGCTGCTGGAGGACTGGATGGCCGAGGAGGCCACGAGCGCGGAGGAGGCCACCTCCCAGGCCACGCGACGTCTGGCGATGACCCAGGTCGGCATGGCCAACAGCATCACCAGCCTGCGCGCCGTCGCGCGGATGGATTGGCGGACCTTCGTCGAAGGTCAGAGCCGGCTGGAGGCGGCCCTTCGCCAGGATCCCTCGGGCTTCTACTCCCGCATGACCTTCGCCACCCGCGACCGGTATCGACATGCGGTGGAGCGCATCGCGAAGCGAGTCCGTCAGCCGGAGGAGGCCGTGGCCCGGCAGGTCGTGGATTTCGCCCGCGATGCGACGGCGCGGTTGCCGGGCGACTCGCGGGCGGCCCATGTCGGGTACTACCTGATCGAGGATGGCCTGGTCGAGCTGGAGCGGGCCGCCGGCTACCGTCCCCGGGCGCGGGAGGCGGTCGTCCGATGGCTGCGGCGGCATCCCAACACGGTGTTCGTGGGAAGCGTGCTCTCGTTTACCGCGGGCGCGCTCGCCGCCCTCCTCTGGCTGGGAGGGGCACCGGCCTGGGCGGCGTGGCTGCCGCTGCTGCTGCTGGGCCTCATTCCGGCGAACGACATGGCCGTCAGTGTGGTGAATCAGCTGGTCACGGCCTTCCTGCCCCCGCGCACCCTCCCCAAGCTGGACCTCCATGCCAAGGGAGTTCCGACCGAGTTTCGCACCGCGGTGGTCATCCCGACTCTCTTCGGCAGCGTGGACGCGGTGCGGGAGGCCCTGGACCACCTCGAGGTCCAGTTCCTGGCCAACCGTGAGGCGCATCTGCATTTCGCGGTGTTGAGCGACTTCACCGATGCTCCCACCGAGACCAGGGAGGGCGATGCCGAGATCCTGGAGGCGGCGGTCGATGGGGTTCGCGCGCTCAACGCCCGGTATGCGGAAGGCCGCGAGGACGCGTTCTACCTCTTCCATCGGCGCCGCCGCTGGAACCCGCGCGAGGGCGTCTGGATGGGCTGGGAGCGGAAGCGAGGGAAACTCTCCCAGTTCAACCAGTTCGTGCTGGGGCGCGGGGAGGGGGCCTTCGCCGTGGTGGAGGGCGACACGGAGCCGATCCGCAGCGTGCGCTACGTCATCACACTCGACGAAGACACGGTGCTGCCTCCCGACGCCGCGCCCGACCTCGTGGGCGCGCTCGCGCACCCGCTCAACCGGGCCGAGTACAGCCCGGCGCTCGGCCGGGTGGTCCGCGGCTACGGCATCCTCCAGCCGAGGGTCGGCGTCTCCCTGCCGAGCGCGAACCGCTCGCTGTTCGCCGCCATCCAGTCGGGGCAGCCTGGCGTCGATCCCTACACCACGGCCGTCTCCGACGTCTACCAGGATCTGTACGGCGAAGGAAGCTTCACCGGCAAGGGCGTGTACGACGTGGAGGCCTTCGAGCGGGCCACGCGCGGACGCTTTCCGGAGAACACGCTGCTCTCCCACGATCTCATCGAGGGGAGCTACGCCCGCGCGGGACTCGCCACCGACGTCGTGGTGTACGACGATTACCCCAGCCGCTATCTCACCTTCACCCGCCGGAAGCACCGCTGGATCCGGGGGGACTGGCAGCTGCTCCAATGGCTCACCGGCAGGGTTCCGGGACCGGACGGACCCGAGCCCAACCGGCTCTCGCTCCTCTCCCGCTGGAAGATTCTCGACAATCTCCGGCGGAGCACGGTCGAGATCGCCCAGCTCGCATTCCTGGTGGCGGGATGGACCCTGCTCCCGGGCGGCGCGCTCCGATGGACGCTGCTCGGTCTGGGCGCGATCGCGGCGCCGTGGGCGGTGTCTCTCCTCATAGCGCTGCTCCGGCCCCCGCTCGACAAGTCGTGGCGCGCCTATTACTCGGCGGTCGGCCGCGACGCGGGCACCAGCGCGAGACAACTCGCGCTCGCGATCGTGTTCCTCCCCCACCAGGCCTGGGTCTCGGCCGACGCGATCGTGCGCACGCTGTGGCGGCTGTTCGTGACCCGCCGGCACCTCCTCGAATGGCGGACCTCGTCCCAGGCGGAGCGCGGCGGGGCGGACTCCTTCTCCGCCCTCTGGCGGGCCATGTGGCCGGCGGTGGCGGTGGCGCTCGCGGTGCTGGCGGCGGTCGTCGCCCGCCGGGCGCTGGCCCCGGGGCCTTCCGCGCCGGCCTGGGTGCTCGCGGTCGCCGTGCTTCCGCTCATCCTCGCCTGGCTCGCGTCGCCCGCCGTGGCCTACGTGCTCCGGACACCGGCCGTCCCTCGCGAGCAGCGGCTGTCTTCGAGCGCCCGGCGCCAGGCGCTCCGCTACGGACTCCTTCACTGGCGCTTCTTCGATCGCTTCGTGACCGCGGAGACCAGCTGGCTGGCGCCCGACAACTTCCAGGAGGATCCGAAGCCGGTGGTGGCGATGCGCACCTCACCCACCAACATGGGCCTGCAGCTGCTGGCGACGGTGAGCGCGTGGGACCTGGGGTTCATTCCGCTCGACGACGTGGTGCGCAGGCTGGAGCTGATGGTGCGCTCGCTGGAGCGCATGCGCCGGTTCCAGGGGCACTTCTTCAACTGGTACGACCTGCGGGACCTCAGCGTGCTCGAGCCGGCATACGTGTCCACGGTGGACAGCGGGAACCTGGCGGGGCACCTCGTGGCCGTGCGGCAGGCCTGTCTGGCGCTGACTCAGGAGCCGCTGCCCGACGCCCGGGTCTGGCGCGCACTCGAGACCGCGATCGGCCTGGCCGCCGAGCGGCTGCGGCCGGTGCCGTCCGGGGCCACGGTGTCGGAGCATCTCCGGGCCGCGCTCGCCGCCCTGCCGGCAGGCCGGAGCGAGCCGGCGACGGCGGCGGCGCTCGGGCGGGTGATCGTGCCGCTCGAGCGTGCGGAAGCGGCACTGGCCGGGAGCGGGGCCGGGCCCGAGGTCGGCGGTCCGGCAGCGGAGTGGATCGAGTGGAGCATTCGCACCGCCGCCGCGCACCGCGACTGGGTCGAGAGCCTCCCCGCAGGGCCGCGCGCGACCCTGCGTGGGCTCGCCGGTGAATCGGCCCAGGCGGCCCGGCTGGTTCTCCGGCTGGAGACCCTGGCCGAGCGAGCCTACACCTACGCCATGGAGATGGATTTCGGGTTTCTGCTGGACCGCGATCGCAAGCTGTTCGCCATCGGCTTCCAGCAGACCAGCCACTCGCCGGATACCTCGTACTACGACCTGCTCGCCTCCGAGGCGCGGCTGGCGAGCTTCATCGCCGTGGCCAAGAACGACGTGCCGGTGGAGCACTGGTTCCATCTCGGCCGCACGCTGACGTACGCCGCCGGGGCGCCGGCGCTGGTCTCGTGGAGCGGAAGCATGTTCGAGTATCTGATGCCGGTGCTCGTGATGCGGTCGTTCCCCAACACCGTGCTGTCGCAGACCTACGATGGCGCGGTGGACCGCCAGCGGACCTACGGCGCGGAGCGGCGGGTCCCCTGGGGCGTGAGCGAGAGCGCCTACAACGTACGCGACCGCCACCAGACCTATCAGTATCGGGCGTTCGGCGTGCCCGATCTCGCCCTCAAGCGCGGACTGGGCCGGGACCTGGTGGTGGCACCCTACGCCTCGGCGCTGGCGGCCATGGTGAGCCCCGAGCCCGCGCTGGCGAATCTCGCCCAGCTGGAGCTTCTCGGCGCGCTCGGTCCCTACGGCTTTCGCGATGCCGTGGACTACACCCGGCCCGATCCCGAGCGGTCCTTCGCGGTGGTCCGGACCTACATGGCCCATCATCAGGGCATGGGGCTTGTCGCCCTGACCAACGTCCTGACCGCGGGAGTCTGGCAGCGCCGCTTCCATGCCGACCCGCTGGTCCGCTCGGCCGAGCTGCTGTTGCACGAGCGCATCCCGCGGCGCCTGGTGCTGCGGGAGCCGCAGGGCGCCCGCACGGACGAGGCGATGCCGGAGGCCGACCTGGAGCAACCGGCCGTGCGACGGTTCGATACTCCGGACACGCCGCAGCCCCATATCGCCCTCCTGGGCGAGCCGCCCTACACCATCATGGTGAGCCACTGCGGCGGCGGCTACAGCCGGTACGAGTCGCTCGCGGTGACCCGATGGCGGGCCGACGGATGCCGGGACGCGACGGGGCAGTTCCAGTACGTGAAGGACCTGTCCAGCCGGAGGACGTGGTCGGCCGCCCATCAGCCGGTCTGCGCGAAGGCCGACTGGTATCACGCCGACCTCGCCACCGACCGGGTCACGTTCCAGCGGGCCGACGGGCCCATCGAGACCAGCACCGAGATCGCCGTCGTGCCGGAGGACTCCGCCGAGGTGCGCCGGGTGACCGTGACCAACAACAGCGACCGGGCCCTCGAGGTCGAGGTCACCAGCTACGGCGAGATCGTGCTCGCACCGCCGGAGAGCGACCGCGCCCATCCCGCCTTCGCCAACCTGTTCGTCGAGACCGAGTGGCACCAATGGTCCACGGCGATCACGGCGACCCGGCGGCCGCGCGCTGCGGACGAGCGGCCGCTCTGGTGCGTGCATGTCGCCGCCGTGGGCAAGGAGCTGGTCGGGAATGTGACCTGCGAGACCGACCGCGCGCGCTTCGTCGGCCGGGGCAGATCCACCAGAGACCCCGTCGCGATGGAAACCGACGGTGAGCTGTCGGGGACCACCGGCGCGGTGCTGGACCCGATCTTCGCGCTCCGCGCACGGCTTCGGCTGGCTTCGGGACGCTCGGCGAGCGTCGCCTTCACCACCCTCGTCGCCGCGAGCCGCGAGCGCGCGTTCGAGCTCGCGGACCGCTATCGCGACCCTCACGCCGCGCAGCGGGCGCTCGACCTGGCCTGGACTTCGAGCCAGATCGAGCTCCGGGAGCTCGGCCTCAGCCCCGCCGACTCCGCCGTGGCGCAGGAGCTCGCAGGCCATCTGTTCTACGGCAACCCCGCGCTGCGCGCCCCCCAGGCGGAGCTGCGGCGCAACCGCGGCTCCCAGCCGCTCCTCTGGGCCAACGGCGTGTCCGGCGACTGGCCGATCCTGCTGGCCACGATCGAATCGGCCGAAGGTCTGCCGACTCTCCGACAGCTCCTCGCGGCCCATCGCTACTGGCGCCGGCACGGGATGACCGTGGACCTGGTCGTGGTCAACGCCCATCCCACCAACTACCAGCAGGATCTGGCCGACCGGATCACCGCCGCCGTGTTCACGGTCGGCGATTCGACCTTCTTCGACCGGCCCGGCGGCATCTTCCTCCGCCGGCGTGACCAGCTGCGCCCGGACGAGCTCCTCATGCTCCGCGCGACCGCCCGGGCCCATGTGGTCTGTGACGGCCGCTCGCTGGGGCGCATCCTCGCGACGGCCGCAGTGGAGGACTCGGCGGAGGAGGACGACGACATGCTCGACCCGGCACTGCGCGCTCCGGAGCGCAGTGACTCGCGCGTCGTCCGTGTGGTCAAGCAGATCGGCGCTCGCCTCCCGGAGCTGCTGGCGCCGCTCGCCGCTCCGCTCTCCAGCGGCGACCGCAGATCGAAGCGCGATGTCGCCGTGGACGCTCCCGAGAACGGATTCGGTGAGCTTACGGCCGACGGACAGTACGAGATCCGGGTGAGCGGCGAGCGCCTGCCGCCCGCGCCATGGTCGAACGTGGTCGCCAATGCGCACGGCGGATTCCTGGTCACCGAGCGCGGCGGCGGGTTCACGTGGGCGGAGAACAGCCACTTCTACCGGCTCACGCCGTGGCGGAACGATCCGGTCACCGACGCGCTCGGAGAGGCCGTGTACCTCCAGGACGGGGACACCGGCGAGCTGTGGTGCCCCACGCCCGGCCCCGTCCGCGGAGCGGTGGCGTACACCGCCCGCCACGCCCAGGGCGCTTCGTTCTTCGAGCACCTGCGCTCCGGCATCTCCTCCCATCTGACCGTCGGACTGGCGGACGACGCGCCCGTGAAGCTCTCGCTGCTGCGTCTGACCAACACCGACTCCCGCTCCCGCCGGCTGATCGTGACGACCTACGCCGAATGGACCCTCGGCGCGGAGCGGGAGCACACCCAGCACCAGGTTCGCACCTCGTTCGACGCCGAGCACCAGGCGGTCCTGGCGCGGAACACCTGGGACCCGCAGTTCGCATCATGGCTCGCCTTCCACGCCATCACCGAGCCGGTCACCGCCCACACCGGGAGCCGGCTGGAATTTCTGGGCAGGAACGGCACTCCGGCGGCGCCGGCGGCACTTCGCCCGGGCGCGCGGCTGAGCGGCGCGACCGGCGCGGCGACCGATCCCTGTGCCGCCCTGCAATGCGCGATCGAGCTGAAGCCCGGGGAGACCCGTGAGATCGCGATCCTGCTCGGCGCGGGCCCCGATGAGGCGTCCGCCCGGCAGTCGCTCGCGGAGTACCAGAGCGTCCCGCGGGCGCGGGCCGCGGTGGACCGCGCGCTCCACGGCTGGGCCGAGCGGCTCGGGGTCGTCGCCGTGCGAACACCCGAGCCCACCTTCGACGCGATGCTCAACCACTGGAGCCTCTACCAGGCCCTCGCGTGTCGCGTCTGGGGGCGCTCCGCGCTGTATCAGAGCAGCGGGGCTTACGGGTTCCGCGACCAGCTCCAGGACGTGATGGCGCTGGTGTACGCCGAGCCCGGACTCGCCAGGGAGCACATCCTGCGCGCCGCCGCGAGGCAGTTCCTCGAGGGCGACGTGCAGCACTGGTGGCACCCGCAGAGCGGCCGCGGCGTCCGGACTCGGTTCTCCGACGACATGGCATGGCTGCCGTACGCGGTGGACCATTACGTCCGGACCACCGGTGACGCCACGGTGCTCGACGAGTACGTCCCCTTCCTCGCGATGCGCGAGCTGGGCCCCGACGAGCACGAGGTCTACGACCTGCCGCTGGTCACCGACGAGCACGGGAGCGTGTACGAGCACTGCCTCCGCGCGCTGCGCCGGGCCTGCACCGCCGGGGCGCATGGCCTTCCGCTCATGGGCGGGGGCGACTGGAACGACGGCATGAACCGCGTAGGAGTGGAAGGACGGGGCGAGAGCGTGTGGCTGGCCTGGTTCCTGATCACCACGCTCCGCGCGTTCGCCGGGCACGCGGAATCACGGGGCGATGTGCCGGCCGCGGCCGAGCTCCGCCGGCGAGCGGAGGACTACTCTGCGGCCGTCGAGGCACACGGGTGGGACGGCGCGTGGTATCGCCGGGCGTATTTCGACGACGGCACTCCCCTTGGCTCCAGCCTGAACGACGAGTGCCGCATCGACTCCATCGCCCAGAGCTGGAGCGTGATCTCCGGCGCCGGCGAGCCCGGCCGGCAGGCGCGCGCGATGGCCTCCCTCGAGGAGCACCTGGTGAGCGAGGACGCACGCCTGCTCATGCTCCTCACTCCGCCGCTCGACGCCACGGCCGGGGATCCCGGCTACATCAAGGGCTACCTGCCGGGAGTGCGCGAGAACGGGGCGCAGTACACCCACGCCGCACTGTGGGCGGTGCTCGCCACGGCGCTCCGGGGGAACGGCGATCGCGCCTTCGAGCTCTACCAGATGATCAATCCGCTCACCCACGCTCGCACGCCCGAGGAAGTGGCCACCTATCAGGTCGAGCCCTACGTCGTCGCCGCCGACGTGTACACGGCGAAAGGTCATGTCGGCCGGGGGGGCTGGACCTGGTACACCGGGTCGGCGAGCTGGATGTACCGGGTCGGGCTGGAGGCGATCCTCGGCTTCGTGAAGCGCGGCGACAGGCTCTTCATCGAGCCCCGGGTGCCCGCGTCGTGGCCCGAGTTCACCATCGAGTACCGGTATGGTGCGAGCGTCTACACGATCCTGGTGCAACGCGCGAGCGGCTCCGAGGACGGCAAGGGGCGGGTCACGCTGGACGGAAGGGAGCTCCACGAGCCGGGGATACCGCTGATGGACGACGGGGCCGCGCACGAGGTCCGTGTCGGGATGAGTGAAGCGTGCCCTCCGGCAGCCTGACCCACCCCGTCGGGCTGCCGTGTCCGGTGATCAGACGGTTTTCCCCCGTCAGGGGAGGAGAGCAGGCTGATCGGACCGCGACACCCGCGGCGGCAGTAGGCGTGCGGGCCGAGTGCGTGCCGCGCCGTCAATCGATCCCCACCCTGCCTTCGATGGAGGCGATCAGCTTGGCCGTGTCGTAGCCGACGCCGTCCTTGAACACCACGGTCGGGTTGCGGATGACGGAGGGATCGGCGGTGAGATCGCCCTTCAGCACCACCAGGTCGGCGAGCTTGCCGCGCTCCACCGTCCCCAGTCGCTTGTCGACGCCGAGGATCTTCGCGCCGTTGGCGGTCATGATCTTCACCGCCTGCGCGGGCGTGAACCCCGCCTCGATGAAGAGCTCGTAGTTCCGCTGGTCGCCATAGCCGGCGAGCGCACCCCCGATCCCCGTGGGGTCCACCCCCGAGGCGAGCACGCCACCAGCCTCGACGAAGGCCTTCTCGAACGCCATGGCGTGCAGCAGCCCCTCCACGGTCACCGACCCGGTGCCGCTGGAATCGATCTGCTGCCGGAGCTTCAGGTAGGTCTCACGCAGCTCCGGGGTCATGGCCCGAAGGGTCCGGTCGTCCCTGGTCGGGCGATTGGCGACGAACGGCTCGTACACCGCCAGCGTGGAGGTCATGGGGACACCGCGCTTGACCAGCGTCGCGATGACCTCCCTCGCCATCTCGCCTTTCGGATCGGCCTGGCCCAGCTCTCCGACCTGCTCGACCGGACACACGTCCGGCTGCTTCGCCGGGTCGAAGTCCGACGCGGTGAGCATCCCGTGCTCCAGGTTGTCGATGCCGAGGGCGACCGCCTCCCGGAAGCTGACCGAGCAGAGATGGCCGGTGACCTTGACGCCGCGCTTGTGCGCTTCCTTGATCGCCGCGGCCAGCTCCCCGCGGCGGATGTCGGTGTAGGCCTTGATCCAGGTGGCGCCTTCCGAGGCCCAGTAGGCGACGAAGCGCCGGGCCGCATCAGGCGAGCTCACCACCGCCATGCTGCCCCCGCCCTCGGCTCCCGTGAGGTAGGGCGCCGTGAGGTGAATGCGAGGGCCTGGCGTGAACCCGTGATCGACCCGGTCCTTGAGGTTGATCTCGGCGTAGGGCGCCCGGCCGCCGGTGGTGCGGATGGTGGTGACTCCGGAGCCGAGATACAGCCGGGGTCCGGTGTACGACATCTGCACCGCGCGCCCTCCCGCGGCCGTGTAGAACATGTGGTCGTGCATGCCCACGATGCCCGGGATGAGCGTGTGGCCGCCGAGGTCCAGCGTCCGTGCCCCGGCAGGCGCCCGCACACTGGCCGACGGTCCCACCTCGGCGATGCGGCCCTCCCGGATCACGACGGTTTGCCCCGGCCGTGGAGGCCCGCCGGTCCCGTCCACCAGGAGCACGTCCGTCAGCACGACGACGGCCGTGTCGACCGCGACGTACTTGCGGACCTCCTCGGAAAGCGAGTCCGGGCGCTGGGCGGAAAGGGCGTGGGGCAGCACGAGCGCGAGGGCCAGCAGGACGGCGAACGGGCGCATGGGTTCTCTCTGGTTGTTTGTTGGTGCAGCGGAGTCCTACTCTACCGTGAACCCCATCATCATGCCCGCCGACAGGTGCTCGGCGATGTGGCAGTGCAGCATCCACCGGCCCGGGTTGGAGGGGTCGAGCAGAATATCGACGGCGGAGCCCGCCGGCAGCAACACCGTGTCCTTCCACACCGGGCTCTCGTTGGGCTGGCCGTTGACCGACAGCACCAGGAATCGCTGCCCATGCAGGTGGATGGGATGCTGCATCGCATGGAAGCTCCGCCGCTCGTTGACCAGCCGGATCTTCACCGGCTGGCCGCGGCGAAAGCGCCAGTCCACCTCCATGTTCTCCCTGCCGGTCGCGGGATCGCGAACGATCCAGCGAACCTGGCGGCCGGTGGACGCCCAGTTCATCATCGGCATCGTGCCGCTCCACTCCATCGGAGAGAAGTAGATCGAGTCGAGCTGCATGAGCCGCTGCGTCACCGGAGGCAGGTCCCGGGTCGCCAGGGTGAGCACCAGCGCCTTCTCCGGCGCCCCCGCCGCAGCGGCTCGAAACCGCTCCATCTCTGCCGCGGCGCCGGTATCCGCCCGCAGCGCCGGGAACGCAGGGCCGAGATCGGGGCGGGCCCGCACCCGGCCGACCTCTACGGTTCCGAGCGTGTCGACCTCGGAGAAGAACCTGCCGAACAGATGGTCGAGCCCGCGCACCCGGTTCACCATCGCCACTGTCCCCGGCCGGGCGAATTGCACGTGCACGACGTACCGCTCCGCCGGGCCGATCACCACGCTCTCTACCCACTCCTCCCGCCCGAAGGTTCCGACGTCCGACCCGACCACCTTCATCCGCGCGCCGGGAAAGGAGAGGTTGAACGTACGGGTGTTCGCCGCGTTGGTCAGATAGAAGCGCACCACCTCTCCCCGCTGGACGCCGAGTCGATAGTGCGGCTCGCCGTTGACCAGGAACGTGTCGCCGAACCGCCCCATCAGCGCGTGCGTCGGCGACTCCTTCCCCAGCGGGACCAGGCCCTCGTCGCCGACCAGGATGTCGTCCAGCATCAGCACGGCCTCGCGGTTCACGGGGCCGTACTGCTCGCCGGCGGCGGGGCGGATCATCAGGTTTCCATAGAGGCCCAGCTCCTGCTGGATGTCCTCCCGCACGTGGGGGTGGTACCAGTAGACGCCCGCGTCCGGGAACCGGAGCCGGTAGGTGTACTCGCCTCCCGGAGGCACGGGGGGCTGGGAGAGATCGGGAACGCCGTCGTTGCGATGGTCCAGCCGGATGCCGTGCCAGTGCACGGTCGTGGGATGGGGCAGGTGATTGGTGAAGACGACGGTGATCTCGGACCCGCGCACCGCCTCGATCAGCGGCCCGGGATACTGGCCGTTGAAGGCGTACATCGTGTAGCTCCTGCCCTTGAGACTCCGCTGCACCAGGCCGGCCTCGAGCCGGAGCGTATCGCCCGATTCGACTCTGACCGCCTCACGAGGACGAGCGGCGGGGGCGGGCCCCGACGGCAGGAACGGGGTCACCTCGGGGCGGAGCGCCATCTCGGCAGGCAACATCTGGAGCCCCGGAGGCATCGGCACCGTGGTCCAGCGCGCCTGGCCCGAATCGGCGGGACTCGCGGCGGGTGGGTGCTCGTGATGTCCTCCGCTGCTCCCCTGTCCCACTCTCCCGATCGAGAACTCGAGCAGGTCCGGCGGGAACAGCCGGGTGCCGGGCGACTGCCCGCGAAGCACGACGCGCCCGGCAGGCTCCTTCAGCCCGCCGCTCGCCTCTGCGGTGACGAGGAATACGAACTTCTCCAGGTCCACCAGGCCCAGCTCGGCGGACCCGTTGGAGATCTCTCCCAGCGGCCGGATCGAATGCATCGAGGTCGGGGCCACCCAGGCGACGTAGGTCCGGTACTTCCCTAGCGATGTCGGGGCAGGAAGACCGTGGGCCGAGAGCCTGAGCCGATGCCGGGGTCGCCCGTCCGCCGTGACCGCGACGGTAAACGGCCCGGGCGGATGGCCCAGCTCGACCAGCCCCGCGGCGCCGTCGATTCCCGGCGCGGGGACCAGCTCGATGCAGAAGAGGTCGCGGCTCGGTCCCAGCGGGGTCGGCTGGTCGCACGGACGCTGCTGCGCCGCGGCCGGGCCGGCGGCCGTGGCGAGAACGAGTGCGACCCGGGCCCACGCGATGGCCAGACGTCGATCCCGCTACGCGGGCCGCGCGATGTGCGCGTGCACGAAGCTCACCGCCATCGCGCCTTCTCCGACGGCTGTGCCGCAGCGCTTCACCGAGGCGCTCCGCACGTCGCCGGCGGCGAAGACGCCGGGGAGACTGGTCTCGAGGAGAAACGGGGCTCTCCCTACCGACCGCCAGCGCCCGGTCTCCGCGGTGCCCGGAGGGAGCTCCGTTCCGGTCACGACGAACCCCTTGCGATCCAGCTCCACGCAGCCACGCAGCCAGTCGGTGTTCGCGTCGGCACCGATGAAGAGGAAGAGAGAGCTGGTGTCGAGCCTCTGGGATCCTGGGGCCTCGCCCGTCAGCCGCACCGCCGCGAGATGTCCGTTCCCTTCCAGGCCGCTCACCGTACTGCAAGGGTGCACGGTGACGTTCGGCAGGGCACCGACTTGCTCCACCAGATAGCGCGACATGTTGGCGCCGAGATCGTCCTTGCGGATCACGACGTGAACCCGGCGGGCGTACTTCGCCAGATGGACGATCGCCTGGCCGGCCGAGTTGCCGCCGCCGACCACCACGACGTCCTCGCCGCGGCAGAGCTGCACCTCCCTTTCGGTGGCCGCGTAGTAGATCCCGGCCCCTTCGAAGCCTTCCAGGTTCGGGAGATCGAGCTTCCGGTAGGACACTCCGCTCGCGATCAGGACGCACCGGGCGTGCAGGCGGACACCGTCGGCGAGGGTGACGACGTGCTCGCCGCCGTCGATTCCGAGCGACCGGACCGTGCAGGGCACGGTGATGCTGGCCCCGAATCTCTGCGCCTGAACCAGCGCCCTCTCCGTGAGCTCCCTGCCCGTGATCCCCTCGGGAAAGCCGAGAAAGTTCTCGATCCGCGTGCTGGTGCCCGCCTGGCCACCCGGGGCGAGGGCCTCGGCCACGATGACATCGAGTCCTTCCGACGCGGCGTACACCGCCGCGGCGAGACCGGCAGGACCGGCGCCGACGATCACCAGGTCGTAGATGCGCCCCTCCTCCATGCGCGACACCATGCCCATGCAGGCACCGATGTCGCCGAGGGACGGGTTGCTGTGCCAGTTCCCCTCCCGGTCCATCACGATCGGGGTGGCGGACGCGGGCACGTTGAACTGCCGGAGGATGGATTCCGCTTCCTGGTCGGTCTCGAGATCCATGAAGCGGTACGGAATCCCGTTGCGGCTGGCGAAGTCCCGAAGGCGGTGGGCCTCCGGAGAGAAGCGAGAGCCGATGATCCGGACGCCTTCGAAGCCTTCCTCCAGCAGCAGCTGCCGTCGCATCAGGAATGCCTTGACGAGCGTGGAGCCCAGGTCCGGCAGCTGGTCCACCGCGCGGCGGAGCTCGCCGGTGTCGAGCTCGAGCACCTGCCCGTCCGTCGTGGCCCTTCCCTGCACCAGCGCCGCTCGCCCGGAGAGCATGTCCACGTCGCCGGTGAACTCTCCCGGCTGGTGGACCACGACGGTGTGGGGCGTCCCGCGCGAGTGCTCCACGATCTCGATCGCGCCGTCGAGCACCACGAAGAAAGGAAAATCCCGGTCGCCCTCGTCGAAGAGGACCTCGCCTGCGCGAACGTCTCGAGTGGTGCCTCGCGCGGTGAGCGCCGCGATGTCCTCGCGCTCCAGAACCGGGAAGGCGATGTCTCTATCGGTTGCCATGACGGGAATCTAGAGCCGTCGCACCCACTCTGTGACGGCGACGCTCAGCTCCTCCATCACCTCGCCGTCGCCGCGCCCCGAGCGCTTGAGGACGCTGAAGGAGTGATCGGCCCCGTCGACCACGTGGAGCGTGGCCCTCGGCCCGAGGGAGGAGCAGACGGAGGTGATGAGACCGAGGTCGGCCAGGGCGTCGCGGGTGCCCTGGAGAAAGAGCATCGGCGACTCCACACGGGCGAGATGCTCCGCGCGCGTGACGCCCGGCTGCTTCGCGGGGTGGAGCGGGAAGCCGAGAAAGACCAGGCCGAGCACCCCTTCGAGCGACCGGCGGGCCATCGCGTTGGACGTCATCCTCCCGCCGAGTGACTTGCCTCCGGCGACGAGCGGGAGGTCCGGCGCGCTCTCCCGCGCCGTGGCCACGGCCGCCCGGACCGTGGCCTCGAGCACACCGGGAGGATCGGGCCGGCGGCCCCCGGCCTCGACATAGGGGAATTGATACCGCAGGGTCGCGACTCCACGGGTGGCGAGCGACTGCGCGACCGCCTCCATGAACCGGTGCCGCATTCCGGCACCCGCGCCGTGCGCCATAACATAGAGAGCCCGGGAGTCCGTCGGCCGGAGGAGAATGCCGGAGACGGTCCCGATCGAGTCGCCCACGTGGATCCGGACCTCGCTCATGCGCTGCCTCGCAGCTCCTCCATGAGCCGCTCCAGCGCCTCCCCGAGATCCGGCGACAGCTCGAGCACCTCGGCCAGGGGGTCGGTGCCCAGCTTCCGCATCCGCTCCGGCACCGTTCTGATGGTGTGCCGGCGGATGTCGAGCTTGCGGTTGACCTCGCGCCACGCGAGCGGCACCGACACGGGCGCTCCCGGCAGCGCCCGGACGCTGAACGGCGCGACGAGGAGCTTGCCCGAGCCGTTCTGCAGATAGTCCACGTAGACCTTGCCGTCCCGCTGCGTCACCTGGCGCACGATCGTGGCGATCGTCGGCAGCCGATCGACCAGGCATCGCGCCAGCAGCTCGCCCAGGGAGCGGGACTGCTCGTGGGTGCACTGACGGCCGAGCGGGATCATCAGGTGCAGCCCCGAGGAGCCGGTGCTCTTCACCATCACCGGCAGACCGATGCGGTCGCACAGGGCCTTGGCGGCGCGAGCCACCTCGACCACGTGGTCGAACGGCGCCCCCTTGGGATCCAGGTCGAGCACGCACCAGTCCGGCTTCTCCAGTGTCGGGCTTCGGCTGGCCCAGAGGTGAAGGGGGATGCTGCCCAGATTGATGACGTACAGCAGCGAGGCTTCGTCGTCGCAGACGAAGTAGTCGATCTCGCGCTGGGTGTCCTCGCTCCACATGCGCTCGGTCCGGATCCAGTCCGGCCGGAACCCAGGCGCGTCCTTTTGGAAGAACGACTTCCCGGCGATGCCGTCGGGGTACCGGGTCATCACCACCGGACGATTGCGGAGGTAGGCGAGCAGCCACGGCGAGATGGCATGGTAGTACTCCAGGAGATCGCCCTTGGTGTAGCCGTCATCCGGCCAGAAGACTTTCTTGAGGTTGGTGAGCTCGAACGGCAGACCGTCGTCCCGGGCGGGCGGTCCGTCATCCCGGGCGGCGCGAGGGACCTCGCCCGCCCGCACACACTCCTCGGCCCGCTTGTCGTCCCGGAACCGGAGGAACACCGGCTGCCGCAGGAGCCCCTCCTCGGTCCACTCGGTGTACTCCACCTCGCAGACCATCGTCGGCTCCACCCAGGTGGTGCCCTTCTCCGCTGGAATGGGCCCCGAGCAGGGCGGGTCCGGGCGCTTCTGCGCCTCGAGCCGTCGCCGCACCTCCGCAAGCTGCTCGTCGGTGAACCCGCTGCCGGCCCTGCCTGCGTACACCAGCTCGCCGTCGACATGGTCGGCCAGCTGCAGCGCGCCGAAGCCTCCGCGCGAGCCCTTGGGGGCGGTGAACCCGACCACCACGAAGTCGCCGGTGTGCCGCGAGCGGACCTTGAGCCAGGCCGGCGAGCGGCCGCCCTTGTAGGGCGAGTCGGCCTTCTTCCCGACGATGCCCTCGAGGCCGAGCCGTTCCGTCTCCCGGTAGAGCGCCTCGCCCTCGTCCTCCACGTGCTCCAGGTACCGCAGCGCGCCGACCGGGGGCAGGACCTTTCGCAAGAGCGCCTTGCGGGTGGTGAGCGGAAGTCCGCGGAGATCGAAGTCCTCGAAGCCGAGCAGGTCGAAGGCGTAGCAGGTGACCGGATTGGCCACCGTCGCGTGACGGATGTCGATCGGCCGGCGCAGGCGGGCGCGGCTCTGGAGGCGCTGGAAGCTGGGGCGGCCGGTCTCGTCGAGCGAGACCACCTCGCCGTCGAGCACCAGCCGGTCGAACGGGAGCGCGGCCACGGCGCGGACGATCTCGGGGAAGCTGGTCGCGCAGTCGTTGCCGTTGCGGGTGAGGAGCCGTGGCGCGCCCCCGGCTCGGCCCAGCAGCACGCGGTAGCCGTCGAGCTTGGGCTCGAACAGCCAGTTCTTGCGCGAGAAGGCCCGCTCCGCCGTCTCCGCCAGCATCAGCTTGACGGACTTCACGTCCACCGGCCGGCGCGGCGCGCCGAGCCCGATGAGCTCGCGGCGAAGCGCCTCGCCAGGGTTGCCACCGGCGCCGAGCTCCTCGACCGTCAGACCGGAGAGCACCGACTCGGCGGGCGGCTCCTCGGGATCCTTCGCTGCCCAGGCGTCCCGCTCCTTGATGAGCAGCCAGTCCTTCTCCGATTTCTTGATCTTCACCAGGGTCCACGTCCCGCGGAGCTTGTAGCCCCGAAGCTCGAAGAGGAGCTTGCCCTTGGCGAGCCCTTCCAGCGGGTCTCCGATCGGGAGCCACTCGCCGCGATCCCACACGATCACCGCGCCGGCGCCGTAGTTCCCCGCCGGGATGATCCCCTCGAAGTCGCCATACTCGATCGGGTGATCTTCCACGTTGACCGCCAGCCGCTTCTCGGCCGTGTCGTACGAGGGCCCCTTCGGCACGGCCCATGATCGCAGCACGCCCTCCATCTCGAGGCGGAGATCGAAATGCAGCCGCCGGGCGGCGTGCTGGTGCACCACGAAGAGCCGCCCGCCCTCGCCATCGCGCGCGACGGCGCCGGCGGGCTCGGGCGTGCGCTCGAGCGTGCGCTTGGCGCGGTAGGCGTCCAGGTGGTCGGGGGAGCGCTTTGGGGGCATCGGGCGTCGTCTGTGTTTGTGACCGGCCACTGTCCTCCGTCCTCACCGCCGCACGCTGTCTCCGCCCCAGCGGTCGGCCCACTCTCCGATCGCGGTGACCACCCGCTTGAGCGCCTGCCCCTTGTCCGTGAGATGGTACTCCACCCGGACCGGCGCCTCCGCGAAGACCTGCCGTGCGACCACCCCCTCCACCTCGAGCTCCCGCAGTCGCGCGCACAGCATGCGATCGCTGATGTCCGGGATGGCGTCGCGCAGCTCGGTGAAGCGGCAGGCGCCGCCCAGCATCTCCCGCACGATCGCCCCGGACCAGCGGCGTCCGATGAGCTCGACCGCCTTGTGGAAGTCGGGACAGAAGTTCGAATCGTGCGACATCATGGGCCGGTCCTGCGAAGGGACTCTTGACGAGCGGACTGATTTTCGGTAGTGTGGTTACCAATAGTAAGTGCGGCCGACGGCCGGGGGAACGCAGCGGGTTCTCCCGGCTTTGATCGACCCGAGAAGTTCGATGGTTGTCTAACTGTCTGATTGGGCTCGGGTTGCGCCCCTTCCGGAGGCAGGCATGTCCGTCCGCTCCACCGTCCCGCGCAAGTACTCTCGACCGCGCCTCCGGGCGCACCATGCCACCGTAACCTCGCACCGGGGCCGGCGTCCGGCCCCAGGAACACGTCCATCATGAGTCACGCCCTCGGAAACTCCCGTGGCTGGATCGCCTCCATCCTCCTGCTCGCGACCATCGTCGCGACCGGTGCGGGCCTCGCCGCCTGGAAATACTCGGACATCGCGGCCGAGGAGGCCGCCTCGGCGAGCCAGCCGGAGCCGATGGAGTCGGTGACCGCGTCGGTCGCGAAGCAGCGCGAGCACCGCCGCACGACGACCTCCATCGGAACCGTGCTGGCGCTCCGCTCCATCACCCTTCGCAATGAGCTCGCCGGCACCGTGCGGCGGGTCAATCTCACGTCCGGCCGGATCGTCGAGGCCGGCACCGTGCTCGTGGCGCTCGACGCGTCGGTGGAAGAGGCGGAGCTGCAGGCCCAACGGGCGCAGGCGGCCCTCGCCCAGACGACGCTCGACCGCCTCGAGACGCTCCAGGCGCACCGCGCCACGTCGCAGGAGGAAGTGGATCAGGCGAGAGCGGCGCGCGACGTGGCCCAGGCCCAGATGGCCCGGACCCGCGCGGTGATCGCGAAGAAGGTCATCCGTGCGCCCTTCCGCGCCCGGGTGGGGATCTCCGACGTCCATCCCGGCCAGTACCTGAACGAAGGCACTCAGCTCACGACCCTCCAGGGTGTGGCCGGCGCCGCCCACGTGGACTTCACGGTGGCGCAGCGGGTCGCGGCCGGCTTGCGGGTCGGCGACAGCGTGGCCGTCTCGTCGGGCGGCGACAGCGCTGCCTCCCTGCCGGCCCGCATCGTCGCGATCGACGCCCGGGTGGATCCCACCACCCGAAATGCGACGGTCCGTGCCACGATCGTCGGCGAAGTCACGCCGTCCCCCGGCGCATCGGTGCGCGTGCTGGTCCCGGTGGGCCGGGCGAGCAGCGTCGTCAGCGTCCCGGTGAGCGCTCTGCGTAAAGGGCCCTCCGGCGACCACGTCTTCGTGATCGCGCCGGACAGCGCCGGGAAGAGCCGGGCGCACCTGCGGCCGGTGGAGAGCGGGCCGGTGCTCGGCGAAGACGTCCTCATCCTCGACGGCCTCGCGGCCGGCGAGCAGGTGGCCACCTCGGGCTCGTTCAAGCTGCGCGAGTCGGTGCTGGTCGCGCTCGCGAGCTCCCAAACTGCGGGCGCGGAAGGGGCCAAGTAGAGCCATGCGATCGTTCACCGACATCTTCATCCGGCACCCCGTCCTCGCGGCGGTGGTCAACCTGGTCATCGTCCTGGTGGGCTGGCGCGCGCTCACCAGCCTCCCGGTCCAGCAGTATCCCCAGATCGAGAGCTCCTCGGTGGTGATCACGACGGTCTACTACGGGGCCGGCGCCGAGACCGTGCGCGGCTTCCTGACCACGCCGATCGAGCGCGCGGTGTCGGCGATCGGCGGAGTGGACCACGTCGAGTCCACCAGCCGTGCCGGGGTCAGCACCGTCACGGTGCATCTCAAGCTCAACCACAACAGCACGGCTGCGCTGGCGGAAGTGACCGCCCGGCTCCAGCAGGTCCGCTCCGAGCTGCCCGCCGAGGCGGAGCCGCCGAGGGTGGAGGTGCAGCGGGCCGACCGGCCGTACGCGACGTTCTATCTGAGCTTCACCTCCAGCGAGCGCAGCGTGCCGGCCATCACCGACTGGCTGATGCGCACCGTGCAGCCGCAGCTCGCGACCATTCCCGGCGTGCAGCGGGTCACGAACAACGAGGGCGGCCGGCCGATGGCCATGCGGGTCTGGATCGACCCCGACCGCCTCGCCGCGCTCAACCTCGCGCCCGGCGACGTGCAGGCGGCGCTCCAGCGCAACAACTATCTGGCCGCGGTGGGCCAGACCAAGGGCGACGAGGTGCAGGTCAACCTGCTGGCGAACACCGACCTGCGCTCGGTGGACGAGTTCGCCAACCTGATCGTCGCCGACCGCGGTGGCGCGATCGTCCGGCTCAGCGACGTGGCCCGCGTCGAGCTGGGCGCGGAGGAAGCCGACCTGGTCGCGAAGTACAACGACCAGGAGGGCGTCTATCTCGGCGTCTGGCCGCTGGTCGGCGCCAACGAGATCGAGGTGGCCCAGCGCCTTCGCGCCGAGATGGAGCACCTCCGGCCGACCCTGCCGAAGGACATCGAGATGCGGCTGGTGTGGGACGGCACGATGTTCATGCGGAACGCGCTGGAGGAGATCTCCAAGACGCTGGTGGAGACGATGCTGATCGTCGGCCTCGCCGTGTTCCTGTTCATGGGCTCGATCCGCACCGCGCTGGTCCCGCTCGTGGCCATGCCGGTCTCCCTCGTCGGCGCGGCGATCGTGATGTACGCGCTGGGGTTCAGCCTCAACCTGCTGACCATCCTGGCGATCGTGCTCTCGGTCGGCCTGGTGGTGGACGACGCGATCGTGGTGGTGGAGAACGTCGAGCGCCACGTGCGCCTGGGCAAGTCGCGGGTCGATGCGGCCCTGGTGGGCGCCCGGGAGCTGGTCGGGCCCATCCTGGCGATGACGGTGACGCTCGCCGCGGTCTACACGCCCATCGGCTTCCAGGGCGGTCTCACCGGGTCGCTGTTCCTGGAGTTCGCCATCACGCTCGCGGCCGCGGTGGTGGTGTCGGGCATCGTGGCGGTGACGCTGTCGCCGGTGATGAGCTCGCGCTTCGTGCACGCGCACGGCGAGGAGGGGCGGCTGACCGCAATGGTCAACCGCGGCTTCGAGGCGGTGCGCCGGCTCTACGCCCGGCTTCTCGACGGCGCGCTCCAGATGCGCTGGGCCATCGTCGCGGGCTCGCTCCTGATCATGGCCGCCGCGTGGCCGCTGTACCAGTTCTCGCGCCGCGAGCTGGCGCCGGTGGAGGACCAGAGCCACATCAGCCTGTTCCTCCAGGCACCGCCCGACGCGTCGCTCGCGGCCAGCAACCGCGCGTCGCTCGAGGTCGTGCGCGCGATCCGCTCGTTCCCCGAGACCGAGTTCATGTGGTCGCTCACGGCCAACTGGGGCGGGTTCGGCGGCCTGGTGGCCAGGGACTGGCGCACCCGGGAGCGCTCGACCGAGCAGATGTACGGCGAGGTCTTCGGCGCCGTGTCGCAGATCCCGGGGCTGCGGGTGTTCCCCCGTCTCGACCCGCCCCTGCCGACACCCGGCCAGTACGACGTCGAGCTGGTGCTCCAGAGCGACGCGCCGCCGGAGCAGATGCTGGAGACGGTCGGCGCGGTGGTGGGCGCGGGCTGGCAGAGCGGGAAGTTCCTCTACGTGGACACCGACCTGAAGATCGACCTGCCCGAGGCGCGCGTCGTGATCGACCGGGAGCAGGTCGCCGACCTGGGCCTCGACCTCGCCGGCGTGGGCCGGGAGCTGGGCACGCTGCTCGGGGGAGGCTACGTCAACCGGTTCAACTTCTACGACCGCAGCTACAAGGTGATCCCCCAGATCGGCGAGGAGGACCGCGCCACGGTCGGCCCCCTGCTCGACCTCAAGATCAAGACGCCGAGCGGCGAGCTGGTGCCCGTCTCCACCTTCACGCGGATCGAGTCGAGCACCGCCCCGCGCACGCTGAACCGGTTCCAGCAGCGCAACGCGGTGCGAGTCTTCGGCGGGGTCAAGCCGGGGGTCACGAAGGAGGAGGGGCTCCGGGTGCTCGAGGCCGCCGCAACGTCGGCCGGCGGGCCGGGGATCGTCCTCGACTACGCGGGTGAGTCCCGTCAGATCCGCCGTGAGGGCGGCGCGCTCACCGTCACGCTCGGGTTCGCGGTGGTGCTCATCTACCTGGTGCTCGCGGCGCAGTTCAAGAGCTTCCGCGATCCGCTGATCGTGCTCCTCGGCTCGGTGCCGCTCGCGATCTCCGGCGCGCTGATCTTCAGCTTCCTGGATCTCACCACGATCAACATCTACTCCCAGGTCGGGCTGATCACGCTGGTGGGGCTCATCGCGAAGAACGGCATCCTGATCGTGCAGTTCGCGAACACGTTGCAGGAGCGGGGAATCGAGAAGATGGCGGCCCTGCGCGAGGCCTCCCAGACCCGTCTGCGCCCGGTGCTGATGACCTCGGCGGCCACCGTCCTGGGGCACTTCCCGCTGGTGCTGGTGTCCGGGCCGGGCTCGGAGGCGCGAAACAGCATCGGCACCGTGCTGGTGACCGGAATGATCGTGGGCACGGTGTTCACCCTGTTCGTGGTGCCGGTGTTCTACTCGCTCATCGCGGCGCAGCACCGGCCGGTCGCGGTGAGCGAGGAGCTCGGTGGGAGGGCGCCGGCGCTGGCGGAGGCCTGATGATGAGCAAGGGGCTACGCTTGGCGTCCTCCAAGGCCCGCTGCAAAAAGCCGCACCTTCTCACCATCGACACATCTCGCGACCCACCCCTCACGACTGCCCTAACCGCAGTTCATACCGCCACATAGACATCCATTTGCCCACCTACCCCTAGCGGGGTCCGATTCCTGCCTGTATATCAACTCCCCACATGGCCGCCAGATCTATCGGTTCCGCGACTATCTCCTTCGGGCTGGTATCAGTCCCGGTCAATCTCTTTTCCTCCAGCGAGTCCTCCGCCGCCATCAGCTTCAACATGCTGCACGCCAAGTGCGGCTCCCGCCTGAAGCAGCAGTACATCTGCGCCCAGGAGGGATCGGTGGTCGAGAAGGACGAGGTCACCAAGGGCTACGAGTTCGCCAAGGGCCAGTACGTCCGGTTCTCGGCCGAGGAGATCAAGGCCCTCGACGAGAAGGCCACGAACACGATCGACATCGCGGAGTTCGTGCCGCTCGCCGCGGTGGACCGGATCTATCTGGAGAAGGTCTACTACCTCGGCGCCGGGAAGGGAGGCGAGCGCGCCTACCGCCTCCTGGTCGCCGCGCTCCACGACACCGGCCGCGCCGCGCTGGGCCAGTACTCGGCGCGGGGCAAGCAGTATCTCGCCCTCATCCGCCCGATGGGCGACCTCCTGGTGCTGGAGCAGCTCCACTACCAGGGCGAGCTCAAGAGCACCGACGAGGTGCCGCGGCCCGACGTCGTGATCAAGGACGCGGAGCTGGCGCTGGCGCGACAGCTGATCGAGCAGGGCTCCGTGGAGGAGTTCAAGCCGGAGAATTACCGCGACATGGTCCGGGAGCGGGTGCTCGAGGCGATCCAGCAGAAGGTGGACGGCCGCGAGATCACCGCCGAGCCGACCGACGCGCCGCAGACCAAGATCATCGACCTGATGGATGCCCTCAAAGCGAGCCTGGCCAAGCGCGGCGCGAGCACGGCGGAGAAGATGCCCGCCCGGCACGTGGCGGCGAAGTCGGCCGAGAAAGCAGTCGCGCCGAGGCCGAGGAAGAAGGCGAGCGGCGCGCGGTAGATACCGCACATGAAGTGCTACACCACTCGCGACGTGGCCAAGCTGCTCGGCCTGTCCGAGCCCCAGGTCCGCTCCCACGCCCGGGTCGGCTACCTGTCACCGGACCGGGGCCCTCGCAACGCCTACCGCTTCTCCTTCCAGGATCTGGTCCTGTTGCGCGCCGCCAAGGCGCTGAGCGAGGCCCGTATCCCCCAGCGGCGCATCCGGCGCGCCCTCCGGGCGCTGGCGCGCGAGCTGCCGGTCGGGCGCTCGCTGAGCGGTCTACGGATCTCGTCCGAAGGCGACCGTATCGTGGTGCGCGACGGTGACGAGTCCTGGAACCCGGAGTCGGGCCAGCTCCTGCTCGACTTCCACGTGGTGGATCTCGCCGGCCGCGCGGCGCCGATCGCCCGGCGCGAGGCCCGGCGCGCGCGCCGCTCCGACGAGCCGCTCACTGCCGAGCAGTGGTACTCCCTCGGTGTCGACCTGGAGAGCGCGGCCCCGGAGGACGCCAGGGACGCCTACACCCGCGCCGTGGCGCTCGACCCCCGGCACGCGTCGGCGAGGGTCAACCTGGGCCGGTGGCTCCAGGAGGACGGGCACCCGGAGCTGGCGATCACCGAGTACCGCGCGGCCCTGGCGTCACAGCCCCGCCATCCGACCGCCGCGTTCAACCTGGGCACGGCGCTGGAGGAGCTCGGCCGGCGCGCCGAGGCGATCGAGGCCTACCGCCGGGCGCTCAAGGCCGACGGCGAGTTCGCCGACGCGCACTTCAATCTCGCGCGCCTGTACGAGCAGGCCGGCAGGCGCGCCGCGGCGCTGCGGCACCTGAAGGCCTACAAGTTGCTGAGCGAATAGCCATGAACATCCTCGTCGGCACCAGCGGCTGGTCGTACAAGGAGTGGAAGGGCTCCTTCTACCCCGCCGACCTCTCGACGGACGACATGCTGCGGTATTACGCCGGCCGGCTGCCGACGGTCGAGATCAACAATTCGTTCTATCGCATCCCCAAGGACAAGGTGCTCCTGGACTGGGCGGATCAGACCCCGGCCGGGTTTCGCTTCGTGCTCAAGGCCTCCCGCCGGATCACCCACATCAACCGGCTCACCGACCAGGACGATACTCTCGGCTACTTCCTCAGGACGGCCAACGTGCTGGGCGAGAAGCTGGGACCCACGCTGTTCCAGTGTCCGCCCTCGCTGAAGAAGGACATGACGCGACTGAATGACTTCCTGGTCCAGGTGCCTCGGACCTGGCGCGCGGCGCTCGAGTTCCGCCACGACTCCTGGTTCGACGACGAGGTCTACGACGCGCTCCGGGCCCACGACATCGCCCTCGTCGCCGTGGAGGAGGACGAGGGCGCCACCCCGCTCGTGCCCACCGCCACGTGGGGCTATCTCCGGCTCAGGCGAGCCGAGTACGCGCAGGACGAGCTCGCCGGATGGGCCGAGCGGCTCGCGGCCCTGCCCTGGCGGGAGGCCTTCGTCTTCCTCAAGCACGAGGAGGACAGTCCCGCCGGTCCCGAGGCGGCGACGAGGCTGCAGGCCCTACTGACTACCCCGGGTTCTTCCTAGATTCATCGCGTGCCCCACGCAAAGACGCTGATCTCGGCCGTGATCGTCCTCGCCATCGGCCTGCATGCCGCGCCGCTGCTGCTCCGGCACGAGCGCGGCACGCTGTGGCCGTTCATGCAGTGGTCCATGTACAAGAACTCGCGGCCCCCCGGTCCGATTCAGGCGAACCAGCGGCGCATCGTCGCGATCAGGGCGAGCGGCGAGCGGGACACGGTGACGCCGCGACTCGTCGGGCTGAGCATCACCGTGTTGGAGCAGCGCTACCTGCGCCCGCTGGCGACCGGCGACTCCTCCCCCGTGCCGGAGCTGATCGAGCGGCTCAGCCGGAGCCACGAGGATCCGGTGGTCCAGCTCCGGCTCGAGAGCGAGACCTACACCGTGACCGACACCGGCATCGCGCGAGCCGACAATCCGGTCCTCACCTTCCACGCCGGCCCCTCCGAGCCGAAGTGAGCATCGCGCCCGTGCGCCGCTGGATCGATCGGTGGAACGCCTACTGGTTTCCGGTGGCCCCGACGCTGGATCTCGCCATCTGCCGGATCGTCGCGGTCGGGGCGCAGCTGCTCTGGTTCTTTCCCGACCTGGGCGAGCACACCAACCTCCTGGTGAGAAACACGGAGTTCATCGAGCCTCAGCTGATCGTCCGTATCATCTCGGCGGTGGTGTCGCCGGAGGTGTTCTTCACGCCCGGCACCTTCACGGCGCTCTATTGGGCGACCATGATCGCGGGCGTGGCGGCGCTGGTGGGCTTCTTCACCCGAACGTCCCTGTTCCTGTTCGCGCTCGGGAGCTGGGTCTTCGTCGCCCACCTGTTCAGCTACGGCGACAGGCATCACACCGAGGCGCTGTTCTGCATCTTCCTCATGCTCCTCGCGTTCGCTCCCTCGGGAGAGAGGCTGTCGGTGGACGCGCTGCTCCGCCGGCGGCGGGGCATCGCCCCCCGGGAGACGTCGGACATCGCCATCTGGCCGCTCAAAGTGGTCCACGTGCTGCTGGCGCTGACCTACTTCTCGGCCGGGATCAGCAAGATCCTGCACAGCGGGTTCAGGTGGTTGAATGGGTACACGCTGCAGAGCCATGCCTTCGGGGACGCCCTCCAGCGAGGCCATCCGCTGGGGCTCTGGCTGGCGCAGCAGCACGAGCTGGCCATCGGGCTCTCCTACTTCACGATCGTGCTCGAGCTGTTCTTCTTCGTCTCGCTCTTCCTGCCGCGTCTCGCGCCGCTTTTCTTCCTGGCCGCCCTGGGGTTCCAGATCGGCCTCTACGTAACGGCGGGGTACGACTTCTTCCAGCACATGGTCCTGCTGGTGCTGCTCCTGATCTTCCTGTATCCGGACTGGTGGCGGAGCCGGCTGGGGCGGGAGCTCGGGATCGGGAGGAGTGCGGAGGTCGCGGAGGTATAGTGTCCTCGAGCCACGGCACGTCCATCCCACGCAGGGACCTGCTCCGAAATGCCGCCCTGGCCGCCGCGGCCCTGGCGCTTCGCGTGCCACTGTCCGGCTGCCGGCCGGACGCCGGGTCCGCATCGCGCACCGAACGGTTGGCCGCGACCCGGCCTGACGATCCCGACCGGTCCCGTCTCACCGACTGGACCACCACACTCCGTGCCGAGGATCTCGCCCGACCCGAGATCCCCTTGGGCCGGAGCGCCGTGCGGGTCGGGGAGCTGGCGGCCGGCTCGCCGTACGAGCCATTCACGCTCGAGGCGTACCTGCGCGCCGGCGGAAGTCCGTCCGTCGCCGAGCCGCTCACCCTTTCCCTCAGCCGCTTCGATTGCGTTACGCTGGTGGAGGCCTGCCTGGCGGTAGGCCGCGTCGCGGGTGGCGAGGGTGAACCGACCTGGGAGAGCTTCGGCCGCGAGGTCGAGCGGATGCGATACCGGGGCGGGAAGCGCCGGGGATACGCCTCCCGTCTCCACTACTTCAGCGAGTGGATCGCGGACGGGCAATCGCGCGGTCTGGTGAGGGACATCGGCGCGGAGCTCGGAGGAGCGGACGATGCGCGGCCGCTCCGGTTCATGAGCGAGCATCGCGCCAGCTATCCGGCCCTGGCCGATGACGGCGTCTATCGGGAGATCCAGGCGATCGAGCGGCGGCTCGACGGAGCTGCGCACAAGGTGATCCCCACCAGGCGCATCCCCGCCGTGGCCGACCGGATCGAGACCGGAGACGTGCTCGCCTTCGCGACCGCGATCCCCGGGCTCGACGTCAGCCATTCCGCCCTAGCATACCGGGATCCCGGCGGCGTGCTCCGGGTGCTGCATGCCCCCCTCTCGGGCGGCGTCGTGGAGATCACCCGCAGGACGCTGCCGGAGTACGTCGCCGCGATTCGGCACGCCACCGGCATCCTGGTCGCACGGCCGCTGCGGGCCCCCGAGGCCTGAGGTCTACTTCTTCCGCTTGCCGGGCTTGTCCACGTGACGCTCCGGAACCGGCTCGTACTCCAGTCCTCCACTGGCCGCGGAGCCGAACTTGGGGGCCGTGATTCCTCCCTTGATGGTATAGGGCGGCTCGTGCACCTCGTATTGCTCGGGGGACTCTTCGAACTTGCCGCGGCACTCGTCGGAGCAGAAGTAGACCAGCTGCTCTTCGTAGATGAGGCTGTCGGTGGTGGCGCTGAGCTCGATCACCCGGCCGCACACCGGATCCTTCGCCTGACTCATAGGGCCTCCTGGCGGGTAGGCCGGTAATTTCGGGCCCTGGCGGCGGCAATATCGGTGAGTTGGCTCACCGAGGGGCCCGGTCCGGCCGCTGCGTCCGCGATCTCGCCACGCCGCCGGCACGCCTCGATCCGCTCGGCGCCGCCGCGCTCCTCTACCGAAACGACGACGAACGCTGGCCCGCATTCCGCGGTCTCGACCTCGAGACGCTCTCGCCCGACGCCGAGTTCCTGAACCTCGCGGAGGACGGCGCCATGATCGACGACGTGGCGACCGAGGAGCTGTCCAGGCTCGGCCGGGACAATGAAGACCCCGACATCCTGCTCACTCTCACGGCCGGCGGCAACGATCTGCTCGACGCCCTGGCCACCGGACGGCGGATGGAGGCGGCGGTGAGCCTGGCGGTGCGGCGCTACACCGATCTGGTGGAGACGGTGCGGGAAGAGCTGCCGCGAGCCACGCTGGTGCTCACCGCGGTCTACGATCCCACCGACGGCACCGGACGGCTCCCGGGCCTCGAGAGCCATGGCCGCCTCCCGATCGAGCAGCTCGACCGGTTCAACCGGCAGATCGGTGAGCTCGCCCTCGCGATGCCGGGCGTACTCCTGGCCGACGTCCACCGGCACTTCCTGGGACGCGGCGTCACGGCGGCCGAGGGAGACCGCTGGTACTGGCGCCGCAATCTGATCGAGCCCAACGCCCGGGGCGCGAGCGAGATCCGGCGGGTGTGGTGGGCATTGCTGGAGGCGACCGCCTAGAGGGGGCGCTCCGCCCGCAGCCGGGCGAGCTCGGCCTCGTCCGTGAGATCGAGCCTGAGCGGTGTGATGGACACCAGCCCGTGCTCCACCGCCCATCGATCCGTACCCTCCTCGACCTCCTCCACCGGAGCGACGGTCAGCCAGAAGTGGGTTCGTCCCATCGGATCCTGTCCCTTCACCACCCTGCCGTCGTAGTGCCGCACCGACTGGCGGGTCCAGCCGAGCCCCGTCGGCGCAGGCGGGAGATTCACGTTCACCAGGCAGACGGTGCTTTCGGCGATCAGCAGCTCCAGTACCCGCATCACGTAGGGCCGCAGGCGCGCGAAGTCGGGCTCGGTCTCCGTCGCAGGGGTGCTGAAGGCGATCCCCCGCAGCCCGAGCAGCGCCGCCTGCTTGGCCGCGGCGAGCGTGCCCGAGTGCCACATCGCGTTCCCCAGGTTGGGACCGAGGTTGATTCCACTCAGCACCAGATCGACGTTCTCCCACAGGTGCGCGCCGAGCGCTACACAGTCGGCTGGTGTACCGTTCACCCGGTATGCTTCGAAGTCACCGATCGGCGTGCGGCGCAGCGTGAGCGGACGCGAATGCGTGATCGCCGCCCCCATGGACGACTGCTCGACGTCGGGCGCGTAGATGCGGACGTCCGCGATGTCCCTGGCGACCTCGGCCAGCGCGAGCAGGCCGGGGCTGTAGATGCCGTCGTCGTTCGCGATGAGGATGCGCATGAGCTCAAAGATGCCGACCCGAGTCACCCTCGTCCACAATCCCGGCGCCGGCGACGAGCAGCATTCCGCCGAGCGCGTCCTGAAGGAGCTGGCCGACGCCGGCTATGACGCGCGGCTCCGCTCCACCAGGGAGGAAGGGCTGGAGCGGGCTCTGGAAGATCCGGGCGAGCTCGTGATCGTGGCGGGCGGCGACGGCAGCATCAAGAAGGTCGCCGTCGCGCTCGCGGGGAGAGACGTTCCGATGGCGATCCTCCCGATCGGCACCGCGAACAACATCGCCAAGTCCCTCGGCGCCCTCGGCTCGATGCGCGAGCTGATCGACGGTTGGCGCCGCGCCGAGCGCCGGCGGCTGGCGGTCGGAACGGTCGCCACCAGGTGGGGAACGATGCGCTTCGTCGAGTCGGTCGGTGTGGGCGTGTTCACGGAGCTCGTCACCCGGGGCGACACCGAGGTGAACGAGACCACCACCGGGCTCACCGGGCACGCGATCGACCGGGCCCTGCTGCTTCTCCAACGCATCGTGGCGGAGCGCCCCGCACGGCCGCGAAAGGTCGAGCTCGATGGGGAGGACGTCTCCGGTGAGTACCTGCTGGTCGAGGTGATGAACATGCCGCTGGTCGGTCCCAACATTCCGTTGGCTCCGGACGCGGACTACGGTGACGACCGGCTGGAGCTCGTGACGGCCGGCGAGCGGGAGCGCGAGCTGCTGGCCGAGTACATCCGGGCACGGCTGAGCGGCGGCGGGCCGCCGCCGGAGCTCACCGTGCGCCGGGGCGCCCGGGTGAAGCTGAGAGCCTCCCCCGCCGAGCTGCACGTGGACGATGCGGCATGGCGCCCGGAGCAGGGCCCCGAGGCCGTGCCGCTGGCGAGCCTGGATGAGGGCCAGGTGGAGATCGCCCTGGACGCCTTCGTCGAGGTGCTGGTGGGGCCCGACGGGCACCCCCGCGCCCGCAAAATGTGACGGATGTCCTGTCGGGCGGCCGGGGAGGATTGTAGCATGGCGATGGGTCGCCCACTCCACCCGAACCGGCGCCATGCGCATACGCTTCCCTGGTCCCCTCGTCCTCCCCGTCCTGGCCATCGCGGTCCTGGGCTGTAGCGGTGGGGACCTGGTTCTCCCCACCCCGATGGACCCCGCGCTCCTCGAGATCGTGGACGGCGACGAGCAGGTAGGTGCCCCGGGCCAGCCGTTGAAAGAGGCGCTGGTGGTCCGCCTGGTTGATTCGGCCGGTGTAGGCGTGCCCGGCCAGGCCGTGACCTGGGTCGTGTCCACCGGAGGGGGGGACGTCGCGCCGGATACCGACAGGACCAACGAGGAAGGACTGGCTTCCGCCGTGTGGACGCTCGGCCCGGCCCAGGGGCCCAACACCACCACGGCGGTGGTGTCCGGGGTCGGGGGAGTGACATTCAACGCCACCGGCGCCGGAGACGGCGGCGAGGACCCCGAGCCCAGCGCGACCCGCTCGACCGTCTCCGCCGACCCGACGGTCATCGCGGTGGGGACCGGCACCGCGACCATCACCGTGACGGTGCGCAGCGGCTCCGGCGAGCCCATCGAAGGGGCGGAGGTCGAGCTCGAGGCGACCGGCGGCGGCAACACCCTGACTCAGCCCACCGGACCCACCGGCCCCGACGGAATCGCCACCGGCGCCCTCCGGAGCGCGATCGCCGGGCCCAAGGTGGTGTCGGCCACGGTGAACGGGAGGGTCGCGGTGCGAGAGACGGTCCGGATCACCGTCACGCCCAGCCCCCCGAGCAGAATCGAGCCGGTCGAAGGCGACGATCAGAGCGCGCCCGCCGGGTCCGGCGTCCCGATCGATCCCGCGGTACTGGTCACCGACGAGGCGGGGCGCCCGGTGCAGGGGGTCCAGGTCACCTTCGTGGTGACCGGTGGCGGCGGAAGCGTGAGCGGCGCCGACCGGATCACCGGCCAGGATGGAATCGCTCGCGTGGGCGATTGGACTCTGGGCCCGGCGTCCGGGACCAACACCCTCGAGGCGCGAGCCGGCTCCCTGCAGGGCAGCCCCGTGGTGTTCAGCGCGGAGGCGACCGCCGGCGGGGCGGTACGCCGCCTGGAGTTCCGCATCCAGCCCCACGACGTGGACGACGGCGAGCCGTTCACGGTCGCGGTGGCCCTGGTGGACTCCGACGGCAACGTGGTTCCTCTGTCGGGGATAGTCGTCTATCTGGGCCTGTTCCGCGAGGGGAAGAACAAGCCATCCAACAAGGAGCTGGGCGGCGAGCGGTTCCAGCCGACGGAGAACGGCGTGGCCGTCTTCGACGGTCTCCGCGTCACCAAGGACGGGGAGTATCGCCTCCGCGCCTTGTCGGATGACTTCCCCGCAGTGGGTCCCACGTTCAGCGACCGGTTCGACGTCGATTGACGCTCATCGGCTAGAGATCGACGATCACCTTGAATCCACCGTATGCCATGCGCTTCACGTCGAACGGCATGGACCTGGGGTCCTGCATCATCTCCGCCAGTCGTGGGTCCTTCATCACCCGGGCGTTGACCCGGTCACGGTGGGCCCGGGACTTGTAGACGATCCACGAGAAGACCACCGTCTCTCCAGGCCTGGCCTTCGCGCGGCGTGGGAACGGCGCACCCATCCCTTTCACGTTGAGGTCGTCGCCCACGCACTCGCGGTACTCGAGGGCGCCGTGCTCCCGCCATACCTTGCCCGCTTTCCGGGCGATCCGCTGATACTCCGCCACCTTCCTCTTCGGGAGCGGCAGCAGGAATCCGTCCACGTATGCCATGTGATCTCTCCATCGGTGAGCGTGTCTGACTGCGCGGCCCGGGGCCGCATCGAGGAATCTGGTGAGCGGCATCACTACGACCAATGGTACCCGGCCCTAGGTTCAGGCCGCATCCGGGGTCCAACGGTTCAGACGTGGATGCAAAAACCTCATATTTCCTCTCGCGCGGAGCTTTCGATACAGTTGGGGCTCGCTCGGGGGCTCTTTACAGCCATTGTCCAAGTTGGGAGCGATGTGATGAATGCTCGAAAGAAAAACACGGAGTCCGGCCGCGAGGCCGGGACGGTCGTTGGTCTCTTCCGCCGTCAGCCGGAGGCGGAGCAGGCGATACGGAACCTGAAGGAAGCCGGTTTCGCCGATGACAAGATCGGGGTAATCATGCAGGATCGCGACCGGCAGCAGAAGCTCAGCGAGGAGACCGGCACGCTGGCCGGCGAGGCTGCCGCCACCGGCGCGATCAGCGGCGGTGTGGTCGGGGGGGTCCTTGGCCTCCTGGCGGGGGTCGGAGCACTGGTGATCCCGGGTATCGGCCCGATCATCGCCGGCGGGGCGCTCGCCTCGACGCTCGCCGGGGCCGGCATCGGCGCGGCAGCTGGAGGGCTCCTCGGCGCGCTGGTGGGAATGGGCCTTCCCGAGCACGAGGCGAAATACTACGAGCGTGGGGTGCAGGAGGGCGGCATCCTGGTCACCGTCGCGGCCCCCGGCCGTGCGAGCGAGGCACGGCGCATTCTGACCGACTGCGGGGCCGACCTCGCGCCATCGGGTGAGGAGACCGTCGTCGGTAGCGACAGGGACGTCGCGGCAGGCGACCGCGAGCGCATCGAGCTGCGTGAAGAGGAGCTCCGCACCACCAAGGATCGGGTGGAGGCGGGTGAGATCCGGGTGCGCAAGGAAGTCGTCGAGGAGGAGCGGAGCATCGACGTGCCGGTCACCCGGGAAGAGGCGGTCATCGAGCGGCGCCCGGTGGCCGAGAGGCCCGCGACGGATGCCGATCTCGAGACCGGAGACGAGATCCGGATCCCCCTCACCGAAGAGCATGTCCGGGTCGAGAAGACCCCGGTGGTGAAAGAGGAGATCACGGTCGGCAAGCGCCAGGTGCAGGGAACCGAGCGGGTCCAGGACACCGTCCGGCGCGAAGAGGCCAGGATCGAGGGGGACGAGGCCCGGAGCCGCGACCGCGGCACGTCCGAGCCGTGGCGGGGCAACGAGCGCCGGTATCAGCACGATCAAAACTACACCGGTCCGGAGCGGCGCACGGCCACGATCTGAGCCTTCCGCCGTCGAATGAGCACGAAGGGTGTGGCACTCTGCTTTGGGAGAGTGCCACACCCTTCTCGTGCGAATGAGCCTGCGGCGCTAGCTCCTTCTGGCCTTTCCGTCGGGCGCGCGGGAGCGGGCGACGGCGAAGTTGAGGTAGGCCGCCTCCTTGGCGAGCGGCGCGGAAAGCACCGTCTCGGAGTAGCGCTCGCTGTCGTGCTCCAGCCGTTTCGCGAGATCGAGCAGCTCACGGTCCTCACCGGCGTAGCTCCTGATCCGCTTCGCGGTCGCGCGAAGCACCCGCCGCGCGCCTTCGAGGTCGCCGTCCCGGTTCAGGTCCAGCGCATCGGCCCGGGCGCGGGCCGCGTACAACCGCGCGACCACCCGGTCCACCGCGATGGTACGCCGCTGCCGATCGTTCTCGGCGTGGGAGGCGTAGGTCCACGACGGGTGCTCGGGCGCTGCGTCCAGCACGCCCTCCCGGTCTTCCAGCACGAAGCGCGCGCTCACACTGCCTCCGTCCGCACCCGTGGGGAAGCGGAGGGCGAGCACCAGCTCGAGCTCCTGGCCGGAGACCAGGTGCTCCAGCTCGACGCGGAGCGTGCGTCCCGTCTGCCGCGCCCGCTGCCGGCCCAGCGGCTTTGCGGTCGCTCCCTGGGGCAGCTCCACCACGAGCGCCGCGTCCCGGGCCACGACCTCGAGCGCCTCTCCGATCTCGCTCTCGAGGAACTCGGAGATCCGCGTCGCATCGCGCAGATAGTACGAGTTGCCGCCTCCCGCTTCCGCCATCGCCTGGAGCAGCCGCTCGTCGAAGTCGTCCCCTACGCCGAACGTCGAAGTGGCCACACCCCTGGCCCGGAGCTCAGCGGCGTGGTGGCTCAGCTCGCCGCGGTCGGTGATACCGCGGTTGGCCAACCCGTCGGTCAGGAGCAGGCACCGGCCGATGGACTCCTCGCTCACGCCGCGCCCCACCTGCTCGCAGCCGTTGAGCCACCCGGAGCCGAGATCGGTCGAGCCCCGCGGCTCGATGCCGTGCAGCAGGTCGGCGGCACGTGCCCGCGCCTCCCCCGTGGCGGTCGCGCTCGGCGTCACGACCTCCACCCGATCGTCGTATACCACGACGGCGAACCGGTCGTCGGCGTGAAGCAGCGCGAGGGCCCGCTCCGCCGCCTGCCGGGCGAGATCGAGCTTTCCGCCGGCCATGGAGCCGGACCGGTCGAGGACGAGCGCGACGTTGATGGGGAGGCGCCGCTCGTGACGCCGTGCGTCGGGCGCGGTGAAGGAGACTCGCACGTAGCGGGTGCTCGATGAGGCGGAGCGGATCAGGGTGCGGTCGGACTCGATGTGCAGCTTCATGGGATGTCCTCCTCCAGAAGTCGTCTGGCGTGGGTCAGCAGTCGTTCGACAACCTTGTTGTGCTCCCGGGAGAGCGGACGCCGCACATGCAGCTCCAGGTCCGGCGTCAGGGAGATCCGCTCCCATTGCGACCGCTCCGCGGCCGGCGGCGGGGGTGGTGCCGGCGCCGGGCGTCCGGGCTGCCGCAGGGAGGCCGAGCTCAGCAGGCTGCGGGCGTAGTCCGCCGCCGCGCCCGAGTAGGTGGCCCCAGGCTCCCCGGCCACCTCCCGCCGAGCCAGCAGCTCCCTCACCTGCACATCACTCATCGCCTCGAGGCGCCGTCGGATCTCGGCCAGTGGCAGGTGCTCTCGCTGCATCCGCCGGATGAGTCGCAACCGGTCGAGGTGCCCTTGCCCGTATTTGGCTCCGGGGCCGGTCATCCCGGGCGAGCGGAGCAGGCCCTGCTGGATGTAATACCTTATGGTGCGAGGGGTTACGCCTGCCCTATCGCCCAGCTCCCCCAGATCGTAGACCAGCGGATCGTCTTGCATGGGCCAGATTTATCAGTGTGACGTTCCACTGTCAAGATCCGCGATCGACGAAAGAGCCCGCCGCGGATGTCGTGGACCAATCCTACGGCGGGGGTGCGACAGCCGAGCGGCGTGAGCCTCTGGTCGTCAGCTCATGCCAGGCGCACCCGGGCCAGCTCCACGAGCGCGCCCTGGCAGCCGACGCCGGCCAGCATGTTGCGGATCCGCGTTGCGCTCTCCCGATCCACCCGCGAGCGATGCACGCCCGGGTTCCTCACCTGGGCCACCTCGGCCAGCACGCCGGGGAAGCGGTCCACGAACCAGTCCCCGTTCTGGAGGCGTTGCCTCAGTGCCTTCTGCAGCGCGCCCTTCCGGCCCAGCGCCTTGGCGAGCTGCCCGGTGGACAGGTGCCTCCCCGAGCCCAGGTCGAGCGTCTCCCCGTCGATCGTGACCCGTCGCAGCTCCTGGGGGAGCCGTGGCCCGACCCGGCGGAGGAGCGCGTTGCACGTCACTTCCAGCGCCTTGGCGAGATTCGAGACCACGGGCCCGAAGTCGAAGGCGGGATCCGTGCGGTAGTCTCGAAAGATCTTCTCGGCGCTCGCGATGAACGTGCGTGCGGCGGGATCGAGGGCCAGCCAGACGTCATCACCGAACAGGTCCTGCCTCAGGTCCCGCTCCATGGTGCCCACGCCGACCGCCTCCGCGTCCACTTCGGCCCAGAGCCGATCCTCGCTGATCGGATCGCGGGTCTCGGGATCGAAGAGCCGCTCGTCGTCGCCGCCATGGACCACGAGCGGCAGATCCACCATGCCGCCGTAGAGGGACACCGGCCGCCCGTTGTACCCGAGATTCCGAAGCGTCTTGAGCCTGGCGATGACCACCACCGTGTCGTCGGCCACCAGCCGACGGAGATCGACGAGCTGGTACCAGAAGTCGCACTCGAGTCCGCTCTCGGTGTAGTAGGCGGGCACGTGCGCGGGGTCCGAGCGCCTGACGTCACCCTGCGTGATGGCGCTCACCTCGCCGACGTAGAGCGAGCGGTAGTCGGTCAGATACAGGTGACACTCGCGCCACTCGTCACGCTCCAGCTCGCCGGCGATCTCCAGGATCTGCGCCAGGGGCTTGAGCTCCTGCTGCCGGTTCGGTGAGCGCACCTTGCCCCACCAGACGTACGGCTCCACTTCCGTCTCGCCGGCCTTCCAGCTTCTCGCCGCCTCGAGCAGGATGGTCAGGTGCGCCGTCATGGCGTCGGACGCGTACGAGGGATTCCAGACGTCCACCAGGTGCCGCTGCGGGATGTGCGCGCTCAAGACTGAGCGATCTCCCGGAGCCGCTTCACGATCGCGTCTCGCACGTCGGCCGGCTCCAGCACCTCCGCGTCCGGCCCGTACTGCAGCACGTGCCGCACCGCCCAGTCGCGGTCGGCGAGCGGGTGGTCCATCACCAGCGATCCGTCCTCCGCGGTCTCCTTCCCTTCCCGCTCCGCGATCCATCTCGCGATCCTGGGCGAGTAGCGCACCCGGAGCGTCCCGGCCTCCGCCGATTGGAACGCCTTTCCGTCCCGCACGATCGAATCGATCGAGAAGCCGCGGGGCGAGGCGTACCGCGCCTCCAGCGCCTCCACCTGCTCCACTCGGTCGAGGCGGAAGATCCTGATGCCCTCGCTGCTTTCGCACTGCGCCACCGCGTACCACATCCCGTTGGCGAACACGATCCCGTAGGGACAGATGACCCGGCTGGACGGCGACTCCTGATCCGCCTTCCGGTACGTGAGCCGTACCTTGCGCCGGGCGCGGAACGCCTCGCGCAGCCGCCGCAGATGCTCCAGGTCGCCGGCCGGTGACAGCGATGCGATCCGGAAATCGTCTTCGATGTCCTCGCCGGGAAGCCGGGCGATCGCCTTCCGGAGTCGCTCGGCCGCGCCGTCGATCGCCCGGTGCTCCTCGGGGGGGCGCTCTCCCCGCAGCATGGCGAGCCCCAGCTCGAGCGCCAGCAGCTCGCTCCGCGTGAGCCGCATGGGGCGGAGGAAGTGGTTCGGAATCACCGAGACGTCGTCGGCCTCGATGAAGATCTGGAGCCCCTCCACGAATCCGCCCGGCGCCTCGAAGCGCTCCGAGATGGATTCGATGTCCCTGAGGACCACCGAGCGGTCCACGCCCGCGAGGCGCGACACTTTCTCGAGCGAGTGCGGCTCCCCGTCCGCCAGGCGGGGAATGAGGAGCAGGATGCGTCGGAGCTGCTCGGTAGCGCCCGTCATCGCGCCCGGCCGGCGGAGCGGCTCGCGGCATGATGCTCGAGGGTCTCGCGCAGCAGCCCCTCGTACTCGTCCACCAGCTCTCTCGGCGAGATCGGCACGACGTCCCCGGCGAATGAGAGCAGCCAGCGCGCGAAGGTGTCGGCGCGCCGGACCCGGAAGCGGCGGCGGTCGGGGTGCCCCTCGACGACCTCGCCGAGCCGGAAGGCCGCGGCCGCCGCGCCGGTCCGGGCGCGGAAGGCGACCGTGGCGACCGTGGCGTCCCCGGCGCCCAGCTCCCAGGCCTGCCGCGAGCGGGCATGCTCCCGCAGGCTGAACGTGGCCGGGATCTCGTAGTCCGGCGTGCCGGGTGCCCTGTCGTTCACCCCCGCTTCGCCGATCCGGTTCAGCCGGTAGTTCTTGACCGTTTCGTCTCCCGGGGCGCGCGCGGCCAGGTACCAGTGCTGGTTCAGGAAGAACATCCCGAACGGCTCCACCGTGCGCTCGGAGACGGCGTCGCTGCCCATCGTGTGGTAGCGAAACGTCACGCGCTTCCGGCCGCCGAGTGCGCGGTCGAGGGTGACCAGCAGGTCCGGGTCGGGCTTCGCTCGCGCAGGAACCAGCCGGGTGTCGGCCCGCCCGGCCGCATCCACCGGAAGGTCGCAGGCCAGCTTCCGCATCGCCGACTCGGCGTGCTCGGCGAGGATCGGATCGCCCAGCTCGCGCACTCGCGCGGCCGCGTCCGTCACCGCGGCCAGCTCCTCGGGCTCGAAGGTGAGCACCGGGAGCGAGCGGTAGCCGTAGGGGTCCTGCTTCCGCGGCTTCGAGGCGCCCTGCGACCGGACGGTGAGATAGGGCAGATAGAAATGGCTCGCCTGGAGCCGATAGCCGCGGGTCTCGCCTTCCGGGGTCTTGATCGTCTCGATCGGCACGCCGAAGCCCCGCAGCTCGTCCTTGTCGCGCTCGAACATCCTCCGCCGCGCGTCGTGCGATTGATCGCCGGCATACGCGGGGACGTCGCGGATCAGCTCGTCGAACGAGGCCGGATAGTGCCGGCGGAGCAGGGCCGCGAGGAGGTCGATCCAGCGCTGAACCTTGGGAGATTTCATCTCTGACTGCTGGAGGGCCGAATGATGTTCCCGGAACGTGACTCGCAGGGGATCCATAAAGCTGCCGGACCCGCCTCGTCCCCACAAGATGGGCCGGCGTTGTGACAGGACCGGCTCGGCGATTGGGCGCCGATGGCTGGATCCCCGGCATGACCGCGCCCCCGGGTACGACCGCCCCCGGGCAGCCAGCGGCCCATGCGGTCTCCAGGAATACCGGCCGGGATGCTCGGGAGCGGATGAGCGTCTGTCGGGTGGTATGTTGGTGCAGCAAAGCATCTCAGCACGACACACTCGCGGAGTCCACCCGATGCACGCCGTTCCCACGCCGTTGTCCGCCGCTGCCCTCCTGTGGCTGCTCGCCGCGGCGCCCGTTCCTCCGCTCGCCGCCCAGACTCCGCCACCCGACCGCCCCAACATCGTCGTGCTCCTCGGCGACGACCTCGGCTGGCGCGACGTCGGAGCCTACGGCAACACCGCCATTCGCACGCCCAACATCGACCGTCTCGCGCGGTCGGGCCTCCGCGTGGTGAGCGCCTTCGGCACCAGCCCGCAGTGCAGCCCTTCGCGAATCAGCATGCTCACCGGCAGGTATCCTCACGCGACCGGCACCGAGGACCTGCACGCGCCGCTCGCCGAGGGGGAGCGCATCATCCCCTCCTGGCTCCGGGCACGGGGCTACTTCACCGGGCACATGGCCAAGACGCACTATGGCCCGGCCGCCGAGCGGCAGTTCCAGTGGTACGCCCCGGAGACGGCGGACGCGCTGCCGGCCTTCCTCGACGCGGCCCGCGGCCGGCCGTTCTTCCTCTGGGTCGGATTCCACGAGCCGCATCGGCCGTACCGCGAGGCCCCCGGGGCCAGCCCGCACGATCCGGCGCGCGTGCGGGTGCCCCCCCACCTGGCGGACACGCCGGAAACGCGGGCGGACCTCGCCCGCTATTATGACGCGATCGCCCGCATGGACGGTGCGATCGGCCGCATGCTCACGGAGCTCGAGCGCCGGGGCCTCCGCGACAGCACCCTCATCGTCTTCCTCAGCGACAACGGCGCGCCGTTCCCCCGCGAAAAGGGCACGCTCTACGACTCGGGGACCCGCACACCGCTCATCCTCTCGTGGCCGGGGGTCGTTCCCGCCGGGTCGGTGTGGGACCGGGGCCTCGTGAGTACCATCGATCTTGCGCCGACCATCCTCGATCTTGCCGGCGCCTTTCCCCCGAGAGAGATGCAGGGGCGGAGCTTCCGGGCCCTGCTCGATGTCCCGGCGTCGTACGCCGGCCGCGAGTACGTGTTCAGCGAGCGCAACTGGCATGATTGCGACGAGCATCAGCGCGCGATCCGCGGCGGACGGTTCAAGCTGATCCGGACCGACGCCTACACCGGGCTGCCGCTCTGCACCGCGGCGGATATCGGGGCCAGCCCGTCCTTCCTCGCGCTCCGCGCTCTCGTCCGGGCAGGCCGCCTCACCCAGGCGCAGCGCCCGCTGTTCCTGGCCCCGCGGGCGCGGCTGGAGCTGTACGACCTGGAGGCGGACCCCTGGGAGCTGCGCAACGTCGCGGACCAGCCCGCGTACGCCGCCGAGGTACGGCGGCTCGCGGGGATGCTTCAGGATTGGATCGAGGAGTCGGGAGATTTTCCGGCGGCGTATCGCGTGCGCGACGACAATACCGACCGGGTCACCGGAGTGCAGTTCAGTCCCAGGATCCCGCCGCTCCGCAACCCCGTGGTGCCGGCGCCGGCCGAGCGCTGGGGCGTCGAGGGCCCCCGCTAGCGAGCCAGGAGCGCCCGGAACCCCGGGTCGCCCCGGATCGGATCCCAGGTTGGATCCGAGCCGAGCCCCGGCCGGGAGATCCACGAAGGCACCGTGAGCAGGAACCGGAGCTGCTTGACCGCCGAGTCCGCCTCACCGAGCCTGGCGTACACCACGGCCAGGTTGCGCACCATGTCCACCCCGAACCACGTGTCCTTCGACGGCGGCCGCAGCTCCACGGCGCGGCGGCCTTCACGGATGGCATCGTCGCGCCGGCCGAGGCCGGCGTAGGCGTAGGCCAGCTCGGCGTGCAGCTCGGGGTCGTCGGGGCGCGCCCGGCTTCTCGTCTCCAGCGCCGCGGCGGCCGAGTCGAAGTAGGCCCCGGCGAGCCGGGTGTCGCCCCGATACCGGTGCACCCTTCCCTTTCCGAGATAGTAGGCGGACGAGTCGGCCCCGAATCGCTTGATGTCCAGCCGGTCCACTGCCGCCTGGGCCGCGGTGTCCAGCCTGACCCAGAGTGCGGCTCCGAGATCCATTCCGGGGGCCCAGACCGCCAGGTCGTCGGCTCCGCCCCTCCGAATACCCTTCTTCAGCGCTTCGGCGGCGGCGCCGAGATCTCCGTCCCGCGCGACGATCAGGATGGCCTCGTAGACATAGGCCGGCGAGGCCGGGTCCAGCTGCAGCGACCGGTCGACGTAGTGCTGCGCCTCGGGATACTGCCGGCGGCGAAGGTACACCTCGAACAGGTCCAGGTTCTTGACCACCGAGCGGGGATCGAGCTCGACCGCCTGCCGCAGGTCCGCGAGCGCCTGGTCCCAGTGGCCGAGGCGGCGCTCGACCAGGCCGCGCGCCCACGCGATGTCGCCGTTGCCCGGGTCGCCCGCATGCGCGATCCGGAATTCCTGCAGCGCCTTCTGGTAGTCGAGCTCGCCCCAGTAGTGGATCTGCCCCAGCGCGAGATGGGCCTCAGGCAGGTCGGGCTGCAGCGCGAGGGCGGAGTCGGCCGCGGCCCGCGCCTTGGCGAGGCGCTCGAGGGTCCGCTCGCTGAAGTGGAACTCCGAGATGTGGGTTCGGGCCAGCCGGGCGAAGGCCAGTGCGAACGTCGGGTCCAGCTCGGTGGCCTTGGTGTACATCTCCTCGGCGGCGCGGTAGCCCTCGGGGTCACCCGGCCGGTCGAAGTAGTCGTTCCCCCGCAGGTAGAAGTCGTAGGCCTGGAGGTCCTCGGTGGGCTTGGCGGCGAGCGCCTTCCGCTCGGGTCGCTGGATCGCCAGATCGAGGGCCGTCGCGACCTGCTCCGCGATCCGCGACTGCACGTCGAACACCGCCTCCAGCGTCTCGTCGAACCGTCCGGCCCAGAGGTGCTGGTCGTCGGACACCCGGATGAGCTGCGGGGTGACCCGCACCCGGCTGGAGCCGCCGGGCGACTTCTCCCACCGCACGCTGCCCTCCAGGATGTACTCCGCCCCGAGCTCCTCTCCGATGTCCTTCAGCGACTTGCCCGTCCCGCGATACTGGTCGGCGCTGGTCCGGGAGATGACGCCGAGACTGCGGAGCATCGCCAGCCGGCTGGTGATCTCTTCCGTGATGCCGTCGCTGAAGTAGCGGTCCTCGGGGGCGCCCAGGTTCTGGAACGGCAGCACGGCGATCGTCGGCGTCTCCGGCGCCTTCTCCCCGCGATCGGCGAGGCCGAGCGCGAGCAGCAGTCCCGTCGCGGCGACCGCGCCGAGGCCCAGGAGCGCCGCCGCCCCGGCCCGTCTCCCGCCCCTGCCGGAGCCCGCCGCGTTCGCGGCGCCCTCGAGCGCATCGGTGAAGTCCGCCGCCGTGGCGAACCGATCGCCCGGCTCCTTCTCCAATGCCTTCGCGAGCACCCGCTCGACCGAATCCGGCACGTCCGGGCGCCGGGACCGGAGCGACGGCAGGGGTGCCACCGCCTGCTGCGCCATGACGGACTGGGGCGTCGGACCCGAGAACGGCGGCTCGCCTCCCAGCATCTCGTAGAGCACGCAACCCAGGCTGTAGATGTCGCTCCGGCCGTCGATCTGGGGCGCGCCTCCCGCCTGCTCGGGGCTCATGTAGGCCGGTGTTCCGATCGCCAGGCCGGTCTCGGTGAGCCGGTCCGAGCCGGCCGATTCCACGGCGGTGGCGATGCCGAAGTCCGCGACGATCGCCTGGCCGTCCTCGAACAGGATGTTCTCGGGCTTGACGTCCCGATGGATCACCCCGTTGCGATGGGCGCAGTCCAGGGCCAGCCCGACCTGCCGGGCCACCCTGACTGCTTCCGCGACGGTCAGCCGCCCCTCGCGCTCGAGCCGCTGGCGCAGCGTTTCGCCCGTGAGGTAGGGCATGACGTAGTAGAGCTGTCCGTCGGCATCGCCGGAATCGAAGAGCGGCAGGATGTGGGGATGCGAGAGCCGGGCGACGAAGCGGATCTCCCGGAGGAACCGCTCCGATCCCACCGAGGCGGAGACGTCGGGATGGACCACCTTGAGGGCGACGGGGCGATCGTGCCGGAGGTCGTGCGCCAGGTACACGGTCGCGGTCCCGCCCCGGCCCAGGAGGGAGAGGGTCCCGTCGGGTCGCCGCTCGATCCGGTATCGGTCCGCCAGGGACGCCGCAAGGCGTTCGTGTATGGCTACCATGCCTGTGCGCTGTGAGGGGCCTGCCGAAGCATACCGCCGCGACCGAAAAACTACATCCCTCGAGCGAGCCTTCCCGGGCGGCACCCACCCAGCCGGCTCGCGAGACCGTGGTCATAGACTACAACGCTCGAGTGACGAGGCCCCTTCTCCGGTCCCGTCCCTCTTGGACACCTTGCGTGATGACCTCCATCCCGGACCAGCCCGCCGCCGGCTTTACCGCCCTCGGGCTCGACCAGGCGCTGCTGAGCGCGCTCGACTCCCTCGGCTACGAGGAGCCCACCCCCATCCAGCGGGAGGCGATCCCGCCTCTCCTCGAGGGCCGCGACCTCCTCGGCCAGGCGGCTACCGGGACCGGAAAGACGGCCGCCTTCGCGCTGCCGCTGCTGCAGCGCCTCGGCCCCGAGCGCACGGGCATCGGTGCGCTGGTCCTCGTCCCCACCCGCGAGCTCGCCATGCAGGTGGCCGAGGCGGTGCACCGCTACGGCAAGGCGCTCGGCGTGCGGGTGCTTCCGATCTATGGGGGGCAGGCCTTCCAGCAGCAGCTCCGGGCGCTCCGGCGCGGAGTGGACGTGGTGGTCGCCACGCCCGGCCGCGCGCTGGACCACCTGCGGCGGGAGACCCTCGATCTGGGGCAGGTCGGCCTGGTGGTGCTCGACGAGGCCGACGAGATGCTCGACATGGGATTCGCCGAGGACCTCGAGGCGATCCTCGAAGCCACACCGGGGTCGCGC
>CAMPKP010000004.1 GCA_946887295.1 uncultured Gemmatimonadota bacterium
GGTGGGTAGCTTGAGGCCGCATTAATCCCGTATCTCTGTCTCTCACCGAGGGTTCCGAATGGCCGGCCCGAAGCACCACATCTTCACTTCCGAATCCGTCACCGAAGGTCATCCGGACAAGGTCGCGGACCAGATCTCCGATGCGGTGCTCGACGCGATTCTGGCCCAGGATCCCGCCGGGCGTGTGGCGTGCGAGACGCTGGTGACGACCGGGATGGCCGTGGTGGCGGGGGAGATCACCACCAGCACCTACGTCCACATTCCCGATCTCGTCCGCGAGACGGTGGAATCCATCGGCTACACGGACGCGGCCTACGGATTCGACGGTCGGACCTGCGCGGTGCTCACCTCGATCGACCGGCAGTCGCCCGACATCGCGATGGGCGTCGATTCCGGCAAGGCGAAGGAGCAGGGAGCGGGCGACCAGGGAATGATGTTCGGCTACGCCACCAACGAGACGCGCGAGCGGATGCCGCTGCCCATCATGCTCGCGCATCGGATCGCCGAGCGGCTGGCCGCGGTGCGGAAGGGCCTGCCCGGCCACCCGCGCATCGACTGGCTCCGCCCCGACGGTAAGACCCAGGTCTCGGTGGAGTACGAGGACGACCGGCCCGTCGCAGTCCGCACCGTCGTGGTGTCCACCCAGCACGCCGAGCGGCGAGGGTCCCGGCAGCTCTCCCAGGGCACGATCCGCGAAGCGGTGATCGAAGAGGTCATCAAGCCGGTGCTCGACGCCGAGGGCATGGAGCACCGCGGGACCAAGTTCCTGATCAACCCCACCGGCCGCTTCGTGATCGGCGGGCCCCACGGCGACGCGGGACTCACCGGCCGGAAGATCATCGTGGATACCTACGGCGGCATGGCCCGGCACGGCGGCGGCGCCTTCAGCGGCAAGGATCCGTCGAAGGTCGATCGCTCCGCCGCCTATGCCGCGCGGTGGGTGGCCAAGAACGTGGTGGAGGCCAAGCTGGCACGGCGCTGCGAGGTGCAGGTCGCCTACGCGATCGGCGTGGCGCGGCCCGTCTCGGTGATGGTGCAGACCTTCGGCACCGGGTCCATACCGGACTGGGAGATCGAAAAGCTGGTGGATGAGGTGTTCGACCTGACTCCCAAGGGCATCATTGACGCCCTCAAGCTCAGGCGGCCAATTTACCGGCAGACGGCCACCTACGGTCACTTCGGCCGGCGTCCCACCGCCGGTGTCTACAGTAACGGCACCAAGGACCAGAAGGTCGACCTATTCACCTGGGAGCGAACCGACCGCGTGAAGGATCTGCTGTCGGCCGCCCGATGAGGAGCGCATGAGCGTGCAGACCGAAGTCGCAAAGTACGACATCCGTGACATCCAGCTGGCCGACGAGGGCAGGCGCAGGACCGAATGGTCCGAGCGCTCCATGCCGGTGCTGCGGCAGATCCGGGCCCGCTTCGCCAGGGAGCAGCCGCTCAAGGGCACCCGGCTGTCGGCCTGCCTGCACGTCACCACCGAGACGGCCAACCTGATGGCCACCCTGCGCGCGGCCGGGGCGGAGATCGCGCTCTGCGCGTCCAATCCGCTCTCCACTCAGGACGACGTGGCGGCGCACCTGGTGCGCGACCACGGGGTCCACGTGTACGCCATCAAGGGCGAGGACAACGAGACCTACTACACCCACATCGCCCAGGCGCTCGCGTTCGGGCCGGACATGACCCAGGACGACGGCGCGGACCTGGTCGGTTCGCTCCACATGATCGCGCTCAACCGGCTGGACGATCTGGCTCCGCCGATCCGGAGATGGGTGGAGACGCTGTCGCCGGCGGAGCGGAAGGCACTGGTCGCGGCGGTGCGGGGCTCGACCGAGGAGACCACGACCGGCGTCATCCGTCTCAAGGCGATGGCCAAGGAGGGCGTGCTCCAATTCCCGATCATCGCGGTGAACGACTCCGACACCAAGCACATGTTCGACAACCGCTACGGCACCGGCCAGTCGACCCTGGACGGCATCGTGCGCGCCACCAACCTGTTGCTCGCGGGAAGCACGGTGGTGGTGGCGGGCTACGGCTGGTGCGGCCGCGGCGTGGCCATGCGGGCGCGGGGCGCGGGGTCCCACGTGATCGTCACCGAGGTGAATCCCGTGGCCGCGCTCGAGGCGCGGATGGACGGGTTCGAGGTGCGGCCGATGGCCGACGCGGCCCCGGTCGGCGATCTCTTCATCACGCTGACGGGCAACATCCACGTGATCCGCTCCGAGCATTTCGCGGCGATGAAGGACGGCGCGATCGTGTGCAACTCGGGCCACTTCAACGTGGAGCTCGACCTGGACGGGCTCGCGCGTATCGCGTCGGAGCGGCGCATGGTGAGGAACCTGGTCGAGGAGTATGTGGTCAAGGGCCGCCGCATCATGGTGCTCGGCGAGGGCCGGCTGATCAATCTCGCGGCTGCCGAAGGGCACCCGGCGAGCGTCATGGACATGTCCTTCGCCAACCAGGCCCTGGCCGCCGAGCTGCTCGGCAAGGAGTACAAGAGCCTGACCAAGGCCGTCCACCGGCTCCCGGCGACGGTGGACCAGGAGATCGCCCGCCTCAAGCTGCAGAGCATGGGCATCGGCATCGACGCGCTGACCGCGGAGCAGGTCGAGTATCTGGCGAGCTGGGACGCGGGTACCTGAGCCGAGGCGAGCCCGGGTGGACCAAGGCACGAAGAACACCGTGTTCTTCGTGCCTTCGTCTTGAATCCGAGGCGCGATTCGAGGGGACCAGCAGTTGCATTCCGGGCCGGAGGAGGGGCACAATTCTTCTATGATCGAAGTGACGGTAGCACACCTGGGGCTCGACCGGACCACCAACACGCCGGTCGTGATCCTGAGGGAGAAGGAAGGGGCCCGGGTGCTGCCGATCTGGATCGGCCCCGCGGAGGCCAGCGCCATCGCCATGGAGCTGCAGGGCATGAAGGCGCAGCGCCCTCTCACCCACGACCTGCTCAAGCAGATCCTGGTAGGGCTCGGGGGCGACCTCCGCCGCGTGGTGATCAGCGCGGTCAAGGAGAACACCTACTTCGCGGAGCTGCTCATCCGCCGCGACGACCACGTCTTCCAGGTGGACGCGCGCCCGTCGGACAGCATCGCGCTCGCGCTGCGGATGCGGGCGCCGATCTATACCAGCGACCAGCTGCTCGATCAGAGCGGGGTCGAGAGCGACGAGCCCTCGCCCGATCCCTCCCTCGAGGCGGACAAGCTCAAGGAGTACCTCGAAAAGATGGACCCCCAGGACTTCGGGAAGTTCAATCCCTGAAGGTCGTTCTCGCCCTCGTCACCCTTCTCGCCGGTCCTCTCGCGGCCCAATCGGTCTCAGGAATCGTCGTCCGGCCCGGCGGCGGCGACTCGCTGCCCGTGGCGGGAGCGAGAGTCGTGCTGCATCGCGTCACGCCCGCGGTCCAGGGGCCGCTCGATTCCACCCTCACCGGCCGTGACGGCCGGTTTCGCTTCGCCCTCACCCGCGATACCAGCGCACTCTACCTCCTGAGCGCGCGGCACCATGGAATCGAGTACTTCTCGACACCGCTCGACCGCGGGCGGACCAACGGGAACGACACCGTCACGCTGGTAGTCCATGACACCTCGAGCACCGCGCCGGTCTCCGTCTCCGCCCGCCACGTCGTCATCCCGCGGGCGGGTGAGGACGGCACCCGGGAGGTGCTCGACCTGGTGCTGCTTGCCAACACGGGGGCGAGGACCAGGGTAGCGCCGGATTCCGAAGGCGCCTCCTGGGTCGGCCTGCTGCCGCCCCGCAGCGAAGGTCTCGACCTCGGGGAAAGCGACGTGTCGCCCGACGCCGTGGTCCGCCGCGGCGATTCCGCCATCGTGTCCGCGCCGATCTCGCCCGGCGAGAAGCAGCTCGCCTTCCAGTATCATCTCCCCGCCGGCCCCGGCGACATCGAGATTCCGATCGGCCCCGAACCGGTCGTCCTGAACGTGCTGCTCGAGGAGCCCGGCGCGAGGGCGATCGCGCCCGGCCTCGCGCGAGCCGACAGCCAGATGATCGAAGGCAGGTCGTTTCGGCGGTGGACAGGGAGCCTCCCGGCCAATGTCACGGTGCGGGTTCGGTTGCCAGGCGCCGGGTTCGATGCCGGGCCCGTTCTGGCGGCGATGGTGGGGGTGCTCGCCCTGGCGCTGCTCGTGGCGGCCTGGCGGATGATGCCCCGCTCCAAGGCGGTGGTCTCGGCCGATCGCCTGATCGAAGAGATCGCGATGCTCGACGCCCGCTATCAGGGCAGGGAAGCCGAGACCGCCCCGGAGGAGTGGGGCCGGTACCTCGACCAGAGGGGCAATCTGAAGGCGGCGCTGGAGAGCGCACTTGCCCGTGACACGGGCCGCCGGTAGACTTGCGGCGCTGGTCATAGCCTCGCGAATGGGGACGCTCGGAAGCCGGTGCGAGACCGGCGCGGCCCCGCCACTGTAACGGGCGCACACTCCGCTCATCACGCCACTGGGCAACCGGGAAGGCGGGCGGAGGCCCGAAGCCAGGAGACCTCTCCATTCGCGCCACCACAAATACCCTCCGGGGGGAGGGATGGGTGGCCTCATACCCGGTCTTCGCCTTCTTTCCTTCGCGCTTCTCTCCGCCGTCCTGGCCTGCCACCAGTCCGGGCCCCGGGCGCGCTCGCTCGTCGTGGTGGACGATGCGGGCGACTCGGTCTCGGTCCGGGTCCCGGCGCGGCGCGTGGTCTCCCTGATCCCGGCCAGTACCGAGCTCCTGTTCGCCATCGGCGCCGGCCCGGCGGTGGTGGGCCGGACCGAGTGGTGCAACTTTCCGCCCGAGGCGAAAGAGGTTCCCAACCTGGGGGCGGGCATCGAGCCCAATCTCGAGGCCGTCCTCTCGCGGCAGCCGGACCTCGTCGTACTCTACAACTCCGCGCGGCATGCCGATGTGGCCCGCCGCCTGCGCGAGCTGGGCATCCCGGCGATCCGGATCAATACCGACGCGCTCTCCGACGTGCCGCGGGTCGGGGCACTGCTCGGCCGGCTCACCGGACATGCCCGCGAGGCCGACTCGATGAGTGCCGTGTTCGATACCGCGCTCGCCTCCGCCACCGGCGCCGGCGTGACCTCCAGCCGCGCCAAGGTCCTCCTGCTCGTCTGGGAGCAGCCCCCGATGACGATCGGAAGGGGCAGCTTTCTGAGCGAGCTGGTGGAGCGCGCCGGCGGCGAGAACCTGTTCGGCGACATCGCGACGTCCTCGGGTCCGGTGAGCATCGAGGCGGTGGCGGTGCGCGATCCCGATCTCATCCTCACGACCGCCGACGGACCGGCGAGCTTCGCGAGCCGACCCGAGTGGCAGGTGGTGCGCGCGGTCCGGGAGCGACGCTTCCTGAGCATCTCGGGGTCGGAGTACGATCGCCCGGGTCCGCGCTCGCCGGGCGCGATCCGGGCCCTGTCCGCCCGGCTCCGTGAGGCGCGACGATGAGGAGAGGCACGGTGGCCATCATCCTGGCGATCGTCGTGGCCTCGATGGTTCTGGGCCTCTCGGCCGGCGCGGTCCCGCTCTCGCTGTCCCAGGTGTGGGGCGGGCTCCGGGGCCAGGAATCCTCGGCGTCGGTGATCGTCCGGGAGCTGCGGCTGCCGCGGGTGCTGCTCGCCTTCCTGGTGGGCGGGAGCCTGGCGGTGTGCGGCGCCGCGCTCCAGGCGATGATCCGGAACCCGCTCGCCGAGCCGTACCTGCTGGGCCTCTCGGGCGGAGCCGGCCTGGGTGCCGTAATCGCGCTCGCGTCGCGCTCGGCCGGACCCTGGGCCGTCCCCCTGGCGGCGTTCATCGGCGCCCTGGCGGCCGTCGGACTGGTCTATCGCCTCAGCCTGGTGGCCGGGCGCCGTCTGGATCCACGGATCCTGCTGCTGTCGGGGGTGGTGGTGGGGTCGTTCGCCGGCGCACTCATGAGCGCGATCATCGTTCTCTCGGACGCGCCGACCGTCCGGAACGCCTTCCTCTGGCTGCTCGGCGGCTTCGGCGCGGCGTCGTGGCAGGCCCTCGGTGTCTTCGCCGCGTATGCCGTCCTGCCGCTCGCGGCGATCGGCTACAGCGCGCGATCGCTCGATCTCATCGCGCTGGGCGAGGAGCCGGCGCACCATCTCGGCGCCGAGGTGGACCGCACCAGGAGGCTGGTCTACCTGTGTACGGCCCTCCTCACCGCGGCGGGTGTCGCTGCCTGCGGGATCATCGGCTTCGTGGGTCTGGTGGTTCCCCACGCGGTCCGCACGGTGGCCCGTCCGATCCATCGCACCCTCCTTCCACTGGTGTTCGCGGGCGGCGGTTCGTTCCTCGTGCTCTCGGACGTAGTGTCGCGCACGGTGGTCAGGCCGCTCGAGCTGCCGGTCGGCGTGATCACCGCACTGGTCGGCGTTCCCATCTTCGCGCTGCTGCTCCGGCGGAGCGTGGCGTGAGTCTCGAGGCCCGCGACCTCGCGGTCCGCTACCGCGGCTCCGGACTGGTCCTCGACAGCGTGAGCTGTAGCGTGACGGGAGGTCGTTTCCTCGCGGTGGTGGGGCCCAACGGCAGCGGCAAGACCACGCTGGTGCGCGCGCTGAGCGGCCTGGTGAGGCTGGAGCGGGGTGAGGTGCGGCTGGACGGCGAGCCGTTGCTGGGCTGGGCGCGGCCGGCCCTGGCACGGGTGCTCGCCGTGGTGCCGCAGGGCGAGGATGTGGCGTTCCCGCTCCGGGTCGAGGAGACGGTCATGCTCGGCCGATATGCTCGGCTGGGCCCCTTCGGCGCGCCCGGCGCGGCGGACCGCGCGGCGGTCGCGGACGCCCTGGCGCGCTGCGACGTCGCGGCGCTCGCGAGCCGGTCGATCGACTCGCTCAGCGGCGGCGAGTGGCAGCGCGTCCGTCTGGCCCGTGCGCTCGCCCAGGAGCCGCGGGTGCTCGTGCTGGACGAGCCCACCACCTCTCTGGACGTGCGCCACGAAATGGAGCTGTTCGAGCTGGTCCGCGGACTGGTGGACGGGGGATTGGCGGGCCTGATCATCACCCACCACATCAATCTCGCGGCCAGGTTCGCCGATCGGATGATTCTCCTGCACCTGGGACGCGTCGCCGCCGAGGGCACTCCTTCCGAGGTGCTTCGGCGCAAGACCCTGAGAGAGGTGTTCGGCTGGCCGGTGGCGGTCACCACATGGGACGACGGGTCTCCCCAGGTGGTGCCCCTCCGTTCCCACGAGGCCGGGGAGGACTGACCCCTCCGCCACCAGGCCATTTCCCACGTACCTTTCCGTGGCACCGGTCCACCTTTCCTCCGGAGCTCCATGAGTCGTACTGCCCTGCTGATGCTGGCGAGCGGTCTCCTGTTCGGCTGCGCCGATACCAATGCGCCTCCGCCGGAGCCGTTGGAGCTGCTGCTGGTGGTGAACAGCCAGAGCAACTCGCTGACCATCGTCCCCGTGGATGCGCCGGACTCGCCGGTCTCGGTTCCGCTGGGCGGCGTGGGCGCCACGCCGACGACCGTCGCGGCGCGGGAGCGCATCGCGGTGGTTCCCCTGGGTGCGGCCGACCAGGTGGCGGTGGTGGACCTGGTCGGCCGCTCGCTGATGCACCTGATCCCGCTGCCCGCGGGGTCCGGGGCCACGGGGGCGGTGATGGTGAGCGACTCGGTGGCCTACGTGGGAAACCCCGGCCTGAACACCATTTCGCGGGTGAACGTCTTCACCAGGGTTGCCGCCGAGGCTCCCGTCGGCGCGTTCCCTCAGGGGTTCGCCGTGGCGCGCGGCCGTCTCTTCGTCCTGAACGGCAACCTCGATGCGACCGGTGAGCCCGCCGGGCCGAGCTGGCTCACCGTCATCAACCCGGCGACCAACGCCCCGGCCGGCGGGATCGACTCGATCCCGCTCACCGGACCGGGCAATGCCGCCTTCGCCACGGTGGCCGGCGACGGCCTCCTCTATGTGGTCAGCCGGGGCCGCACGACGACCGCCGAGGGGCGGCTCTCCGTAGTGGACCCGCTGGAGCGGACCGAGGTAGCGAGCTTCGCCGGCCTGGGACTCCTGCCGGGCGATCTCGCCAGCGACGGGCAGTCCCGGGTGTTCGTGAGCTCACTCACCGAGGGCCTGATGGAGTTCGACACCGACAGCAATGCCGTGGTGCGCGGCGAGTCGCAGGGCCTCGGGATCGCGACGAACTCCGGGGTCGCCGTGGACAGCGAGCGGCGGGTGTACGCCATCGAAGCCGGCGGATGCACCGGCGGCCGACGCGGCATCGCCCGGGTGCTCGACGAGGACCTGGCGGAGATCGGCAGCATTCCGCTGGAGCGGTGCTCCATGGGGGCGACCGTGGTGCGGATCGGGCAGGAGGCCGGCCAGGACTTCTGAGCGACGCCGGTATCTTTCCTCCATGCCACAGCTCGAGACGCCCGCGATCGTCCTCTCCACGATCCGCTACAGCGAGACCTCCAAGATCGTCCGGCTGGCAACCCGGGAGCACGGAGTGCAGAGCGCGATCGCCAAGGGAGCGCTGCGCCCCCGCAGCCGCTTCGGGGCCTCGCTTCAGACGCTGAGCGAGGGTCACGCCCGGCTCCTGGTGAAGGAGCATCGCGAGCTCCACGTCCTCGCCGGCTTCGACCTGCTGCGGCTCCACGTCGGCCTCGCGGGCGATCTCGAGCGATACGCCACCGCCTCGGCGCTGGCCGAAGTGATGCTGCGGTTCGCGCCCGCCGATCCCCATCCCGAGAGCTACGACCTCCTGCGCGACGCCCTGAGCCTCCTGGAGGTGGCCTCCCCCACGGCCCTCGACGCCCTCGGGTTCCGCGTCCTCTGGCAGCTGGTGAGCACGCTCGGATTTTCCCCCGAGCTGGAGGCCTGCGTCCGCGACGGAACGCGGCTGCCCGCCGACGGAGGGCTGGCGTTCAGCACTCGCGAGGGAGGGGCGCTCTGCGCCGCCTGTGCCGCCGCCCTCGGCGCCAGCCAGCTTCCGGCCGACGCCCGTGCCGACCTGGGAGCGCTGATGGACGCCTCCGCGGAGCTGCCTCCGCTCGACCATCGCCATGCGGAGTCCCACCGGAGGCTGCTCGCCCGGTACATCCGTCACCATCTCGGGGAAGGCGCCGAGCTGCCCGCGCTCGACTTCTGGCTCCGGCGGCCCTGGGTGGCGGCATGATCGTCGGCACGGCCGGGCACATCGACCACGGCAAGTCGGCGCTGGTGACCGCCCTCACCGGCCGCACGATGGACCGGCTCGCCGAGGAGCGGCGCCGTGGGATCACGATCGATCTCAACTACGCTCCGCTCGAGCTCGGCGACGGCTCGATCGCCGGCGTGGTGGACGTCCCGGGACACGAGGACTTCGTCCGCACCATGGTGGCCGGCGCGTCCGGGGTGGACCTCGCGCTCCTGGTCGTGGCGGCGGACGAGGGGATCATGCCGCAGACCCTGGAGCATCTCGCCGTCCTCGAGCACCTGCGGGTCCCCCTGGGAATTCCGGTGCTCACCAAGGTCGATCTGGTCGAGCGCGACTGGCTGGATCTGGTCGCGCTCGAGTTGGCCGAGCGGCTCGCCCGCTCGCCGATCCGGTTCGAGCCGCCGGTGTGTACCTCGGTGAAGACCGGTGAGGGAGTGGACGGGCTCCGGCGCCTGATCGCCCGCTGCGCCGCCGATGTGGTTCCCGGCGCGCCGGGTGATCTGTTCCGTCTCCCGGTGGATCGTGTCTTCTCCGTCGCCGGAGTGGGCACGGTCGTCACCGGCACGGCGTGGTCCGGTGGCATCGGCGTGGGAGACGAGGTCGCGCTCCTGCCGCTGGGCGCCCGCGGACGGGTCCGCTCGATCGAGACGCATGGCAGAGCCGTCGAGCGCAGCGAGCCGCGACGCCGAACGGCGGTAGGCATCGCGGGCATCGACCGGGAGGGCGTAGCCCGCGGAGCCGTGCTGGTGCGCCCCGGCGACGGCTGGGAAGCGAGCACGGCCCTGGACGTGGAGCTCTCCCTCGATGCCCATGCGCCGCGTGCCTTGGTCCATCGCTCCAGGATCCGGCTCCATCTCGGCACCGCCGAAATCATCGGACGCGTGCTCCCCCGTGCGGCGATTCAGCCCGGTGGCCATGCCCTCGCACGGGTCGCCCTCGAGAGGCCGGTGGTGGCCCGCGGCGGGGACCGCTTCGTCGTGCGGAGCTTCAGTCCCGTCTCCACCATCGGGGGAGGAGTGGTCCTCGACCCCAGCCCATCCGGCCGGCGAGCCAAATGGCCGGAGCACCTCGCCGCGACCGGACCTGCCGATCGTCTGACCGCGCTGGTGGAGCGCACGACCGCGGGCGTGTCCGCGGCGAAGCTGCCGGTGGTGCTCGGCGTGCCTCCGGAGCGTGCGCGCACGCTGGCCCGGGCGGAGCCGAGAGTTCGTCAGATCGGGGATCGGTGGTTTACCGCGGTCATGCTGGAGGAGACGGGCTCACGCTGCCTGGAGCTGCTCGGCCGGTACCACCGTCGGAATCCCATCGAGCGCGGCATGCCGCTGGAGACGCTGCGCCGCTCGCTGCGGGTCCCCCGGACCGCGGCGGAGGCCGTGTTGTCCGATCTGGTCCGCTCCGGACGCATGCAGAGGCAGGAGGGATTGATCGCGCTGGCGGGTTTCACGCCCCGGGCCGTCGGAGGCGATGCCGCGGTGGACGACCTGGTCCGGATCCTCGAGGCGTCCGATCTCACCCCGCCCAGCGTCACCGAGCTGGAACGGCAGACCGGAAGGCGCGATGCGGCGGCGATCCTTCGCCTGGCCGCCGCCGACGGGCGGGTCGAGGCGGTGGAGCGGGATCGGTACTACGGCCGCGCGGCGCTCGACCGTTTCGTCGGCGCCCTGCAGGAATGCGGAACAGCGGAGGTGGTCCCATCGCAGCTGCGGCAGCGCCTCGGCATCAGCAGAAAATACTTGATACCTCTCCTCGAATGGGCTGACCACAAAGGATTTACCTCATGGCATGACGGGGTCAGACGTCTCCGCTCCGCGGCTCCCGCTTGACACCCAAACCGGCGCTCCGCCATCTTGCCAATGACTGTGTCGACTCGCGTCCGTCCATCTCGGAGGTGCCCACCGTTCCACACCAGGTATGAAGAGGAGCGCCCATGGTCCGCTTTGCGTGGCCGGGGTGGTGGCTCGGGCTTCTGGTGGGCATCGGCTCTCCCGCTGCCGCGCAGGCGAACCTGCCCCCGCCGCGAATCGAGCTGAAGGAGAACTACCCCAACCCTTTTTTCCCGGCGACGACGATTCCCTTTTCGATCTCCAGGGAGGTCTGCAGCAGGGGACATCAGCCGGTGGTCAGTCTGAAGATCTACAACGTGTTGGTGCAGATGGTGGCAATACCGGTTCTGGCCGATGGCTCAGCGGAGAGGCTCGACAGCCTCCGCCTTCGGTGCGGCGAGTACCAGGCCTACTGGGACGGCAAGTACCTCGATGGAAGGCGTGAGGCCGTGCCGGGCATCTATTACTACCAGCTCTCGGTCGACGGTGAGCGGTACACGCGCAAGATGATCGCGCGAGGCAGAGTCACGAATCAGCCATAGGGGCGACGTCACGATCGCCCCTATGTGCTTTGTGTCCGATTTGCTGCCATTGCGGCAGATTTTCCGGGAGCACGGCTTGCTCATCGAGGGCGGATGGAAAGCCGTCAACCGACAAGGAACGAGAGGGTGCGATGATCCGACCGGATCGAATGACCATCAAGGCGCAGGAGGCGTTCCGCGACGCGGGCGAAGAGGCCCGGACCCGGGGCAACCCGGTCGTAAACGATGCCCACCTGCTCTACGCCCTGCTGCAGCAGCCGGAGGGAGTGGTCCAGCCGCTCCTGCAGAAGGCGGGGGTGAACGTGAGCCGGCTTCTCGACGAGGTCGGGCGCGAGATCGACCGTTTCCCGAAGCAGGAGGGCGCCGGCGCGGAGCCGACGTTCAGCCGCGAGCTGAACCGGGTGTTCGACCGGGCCGAGGAGGACGCCCGGAAGATGGGCGATGCCTACGTCTCGACCGAGCATCTCCTGCTCGCGCTGGCGGAGGAAAAGGGCACGGCGGCGCGCACGCTCCTGAGTGCCCAGAACGTCTCGGCCGACGACCTGCGGATCAGTCTCAAGGAGGTGCGAGGCTCGCACCAGGTGACCGACCAGTCCCCCGAGGAGAAGTACCAGGCGCTGGAGCGCTACACGCGCAACCTCACCGACCTCGCCCGCCGGGGGAAGCTCGACCCCGTGATCGGGCGGGACGAGGAAGTGCGCCGTGTGATGCAGGTGCTCTCGCGCCGTACCAAGAACAACCCGGTGCTCATCGGAGAGCCGGGCGTGGGCAAGACCGCCATCGTCGAAGGATTGGCCCAGCGGATCGTGAACGGGGACGTGCCCGAGTCGCTGCGGGACCGCGAGCTGGTGGCGCTCGACGTCGCCCAGCTGCTCGCGGGCGCCAAGTTCCGGGGCGAGTTCGAGGAGCGGCTGAAGGCGGTGGTGAAGGAGCTGACCGATAGCGAAGGGAAGTACATCACCTTCATCGACGAGCTCCATACCATCGTGGGCGCCGGCGCCGCCGAAGGCGCGATCGATGCGAGCAACATGCTCAAGCCGGCGCTGGCCCGCGGCGAGCTCCGCGTGATCGGCGCCACCACCCTGGACGAATACCGCAAGCACATCGAGAAGGACGCCGCCCTGGAGCGCCGCTTTCAGCCGGTGCTGGTGGGCGAGCCGACGGTGGCGGACACGATCGCGATCCTGCGCGGACTCAAGGAGAAGTACGAGATCCACCACGGCGTCCGGATCACGGACAACGCGCTGGTCGCCGCCGCCACACTCTCCGATCGATACATCGGCGACCGGTTCCTTCCCGACAAGGCCATCGACCTGGTGGACGAGGCGGCCAGCCGGCTCCGGATCGAGATCGACAGCCTGCCCCAGGAGATCGACGAAGTCGAGCGGCGGGTGGTGCAGCTCGAGATCGAGCGGCAGGCGCTGCTGAAGGAAAAGGACAAGGCCGCGCGCGAGCGGCTCGCGGCGGTGGAACAGGAGATCTCCGAGCTCCGCGAGCGCAGCGCGGGTATGAAGGCGCAGTGGCAGGCCGAGAAGGAGATCATCACCGAGACCCAGGAGCTGAAGGCGGAGCTGGAGGAGCTGCGCGGCGAGGTGGAGCTGGCCACCCGGTCCGGCGACCTGCAGCGCGCCGCGGAGCTCCGGTACGGCCGCATCCCGGAGCTGGAGCGGAACCTGCAGGAGCGGCAGGCGCGCCTCGCCGAGATCCAGGTCGGCGGGAGCTATCTGAAGGAAGAGGTGGACGCGGAGGACATCGCGGAGATCGTCTCCCGGTGGACCGGCATTCCCGTCTCCCGGATGATGGAAAGCGAGCGCGAGCGGCTGACCCAGCTGGAGCAGGAGCTGGCCCGCCGCGTGGTGGGCCAGGAACAGGCGGTCACCGCCGTGGCCAACGCGGTGCGGCGGAGCCGCGCGGGGCTGGGCGATCCCAACCGGCCGACCGGCTCGTTCATCTTCCTCGGTCCCACCGGGGTGGGCAAGACCGAGACCGCGCGGGCCCTGGCCGAGTTCCTCTTCGACGACGAGCGCGCCATGGTTCGGCTCGACATGTCGGAGTACATGGAGAAGCACTCGGTGGCGCGGATGATCGGCGCGCCGCCGGGGTACGTCGGCTACGAGGAGGGCGGCCAGCTCACCGAGGCGGTGCGCCGCCGGCCCTACAGCGTCATCCTGTTCGACGAGATCGAGAAGGCGCATCCCGATGTCTTCAACGTGCTGCTGCAGATGCTGGACGACGGGCGGCTCACGGACAGCCAGGGCCGGCTGGTGGACTTCCGGAATGCCGTCATCATCATGACCAGCAACATCGGCAGCCAGTACATCGTCGATGCCGGCGGGGCGACCTGGGATCGGGTCGAGGAGCGGGTGCGCGATGAGCTGCGCAACCACTTCCGTCCGGAGTTCCTGAACCGGGTGGACGACATCATCGTGTTCCGTCCGCTTTCCCGGTCCGACCTGGTGCGCATCGTGGACCTCCAGCTCGTCGGGCTGGAGCGGATGCTGGCGCAGCGCGGCCTGAAGATCGAGGTCACGCCCGGCGCGAGGGAGCTCCTGGCGGAGCAGGGCTACGATCCCGTATACGGGGCGCGGCCGCTCAAGCGCGTCATCCAGCGCGAGCTGCAGAATCCCATCGCGCTGGAGCTGCTGGAGGGCACGTTCAAGGAGGGAGACACGATCCGGGTCGAGCGCGACGGTCACACTCTGAAACTGGTGCATCCGTCGGTCGTTCCGGAGATGGCGAGTGCGTAGGGGGACACCATCCCCCAGCGATCTGGCCGGAATGCAGGCGGCCATCCGGCTGGCGCGAGCCGCCTCGGTGCGGGAGGAGGTGCCGGTCGGCGCCGTGATCGTGGCCGACGGAGATCTCCTGGCCGAGGCCCACAACGAGACGGTGCAGCGTCGCGACCCCACGGCCCACGCCGAGATGTTGGCGCTGCAGCGTGCCCTCCAGCGGGCCGAGGCCGACCGCCTGCCATTCGCCACGATGTACGTGACTCTCGAGCCCTGCGCCCAGTGCGCCGGGGCGCTGGTGCTCGCGAAAGTCGGGCGGCTCGTCTTCGGAGCCTACGACGCGCGCTGCGGGATGGCGGGCTCGGTCTACGATCTGCTCCGCCATCCCCGGCTCAATCACCGTCCCGAGGTGGTCGGCGGCCTGCTGGCCGAGGAGTGTGGCGATCTCCTGAAGCGGTTCTTCCAGAGCCGGCGCGCGGCCCTCTAGCGCGCCGGCCCGCTCCCCCGCCGGTTCTCGGCTGAGGTGGAGTCGCGATGCCCGGAGCGGCGGCGGAGATCAGCCCAGCGCCGCGAGGTCCTCCTGGTCGAGGTGAATCTCCGCGGCCGCTACATTCTCCTCCAGGTGGCGCACCGAGGAGGTGCCGGGGATCACCAGCATGGCGGGAGATCGGGCGAGCAGCCAGGCGAGCGCGATCTGGTAGACCGTCGCGCCGTGGCGCCGCGCTACCGTCGCCAGGGGCCCCGCTTCATCGAGGGCGCCCGCCGACAGCGGAAACCAGGGAATGAACGCCAGGCCCTCGCGCTCGCAATAGCTCACCTCGGCTTCCCATCGCCGGTCGGTGACGTTGTAGCGGTTCTGCACCGAGACGATGGGGACGATCCGACGCGCCCGGTCCATGTCCGTCGTGGAGGCCTCCGAGAGACCGAGGTGGCGCACCAGTCCCTCGCGCTGGAATGCCCGCATGGCCTCGAACTGCTCGTCAGCGGGGACCTTGGGGTCGATCCGGTGGAGCTGCCAGAGATCGATGCGGTCCAGCCGAAGGCGGCGGAGGCTGCCCTCGAGCTGCCTGCGGAGGTACTCCGGACGGCCGTTCGGGACCCATTGATCCGGCCCCGGCCGCTCCAGGCCGCCCTTGGTGGCGATCACCAATCCGTCGGGGTAGGGGTGCAGCGCTTCCGCGATCAGCTCCTCGGCTACGCCCGGGCCGTAAGAGTCGGCCGTGTCGATGAAGTTCACGCCCAGCTCCACCGCGCGGCGGAGTACTCTGATGGCCTCCGGGCGATCCCTGGGCGGACCCCAGATGCCCTTTCCCGTGAGCCGCATGGCACCGAATCCCATCCGGTTCACGGTGAGATCGCCCAGAGTGATCGTGCCCGCGGCGGCGGCTGGCGTCTGTGTGGTGGATCGGGTGTCGTGCATGCTCGCCTCGACGGGGAGTGAGTGAGGCTTGGCAGGGTACGGAGGTCCGGGCCGCAGGACCGTGACCTCCGACACCACGATCTATCCCGCGGAGAGTCGCAAGGCGGTGCCCCAGGGATCGGTGGCGATCGCGTCGGCGGTTTCACGCCGGACCGGGAAGCCCGCTGCCGTCAGCGATCGCGCCGCGGCCTCCACGTCCGCGGGTCGCGGGACCTGCACCGTCCACTCGAGCAGGCGGGCATCTCCCTCGCGGGCCGCCGGGGCTCCCGCCGCCCAGGTATTGGTGCCCAGGTGGTGGTGATAGCCGCCCGCCGACATGAACAGCGCGCCGGGAAAATTCAGGACGATCCGGTCGAGCCCGAGGCCGCCGTGGTAGAAAGCGGCGGCTCGCTCCAGGTCGCCCACGTAGAGATGGATGTGGCCCATCCGGGTGCCCCGCGGCGCTCCGCTCCAAAGCTCGCTCCCTCTTGCCCGGACCAGATCGTCGAGATCGAGAGGGTCGGTCGCCATCGCCAGCGCCCGGCCATCGGTGCGCCAGCCGGACCGCGGCCGGTCGGCATACACCTCGATGCCGAGACCGTCCGGGTCGCTGAGATACAGCGCCTCGCTGACCAGATGGTCGGCGGAGCCGGCGTACTCGCCGATGGACGCCAGGTGTGCGACGAAGCGTCCGAGCCAGGCGCGATCGGGGAGCAGGAGCGCGAAGTGATACAGGCCAAGCCGGCCGCGGCGGGGCATCGGAGCGGCCCCGGGCAGCTCGTTGAGCTCGACCAGGGGAGTGTCGTCGCCCTGGGCGGCCAGCGTCGTCCGCGTCCGGGTCGAGTTCAGCGCCCGAAGGCCGAGAACCCGCTCGTAGTAGGCCACGGACCGGCCGAGGTCGGCCACCTGAAGCCGCACTGCCTGAAGATTGATGTTTGCTGGTAGACGATAGCCCGGGGGCGCAACGGCGTACGCCGGGGATTCGGTCTCGGCAGGGCTCTCGCCGCTGGTAGCCATGGTCGTCCTCCCAGGTCGTGTGGGGCGCCGCCTTCCCCGGGAAAGTTAGCGCGGTCCGAGGCATAAGCTTGACCGACCTGTGCACCAGGCGGAATATTGCAACTCGAACCTGCATCGAGGCCCATGGTCTCAGACGCCTCACGTCCGCGGAACCCATCCCGGGCCCGCACCGCGGCCGTCCTGATCTTCGTATGCGTCGGCTACTACCTCGGCGCACAGGTCGGGTTCGCGCTCACACTCCGGCCTGTCCCCGTCTCCACCCTCTGGCCGCCGAACGCCCTCCTAGTCGCCGCACTCCTGCTGCTCCCGACGCGCTCCTGGTGGATGGTCCCGCTGGCCGCGCTCCCCGCCCACCTCGTGACGCAGCACGGGGCCGGGATTCCCCCGCCGATGATACTCGGCTGGTTCGTCAGCAACTGTACCGAGGCTCTGATCGGGGCCGGAGGCATCCGCCTTCTCCTCCGGGGTCCTTTGCGGCTCGACAGCGTGAAGCAGATGACGACCTTCATGCTCGTGGTCGGCTTCCTCGCACCATTCCTGTCTTCCTTCCTCGACGCCGGGCTCGTGGCGCTCAACCGATTCGGCGAGAGCGGGTACTGGGAGGTCTGGAACCGGCGCTTCCTCTCGAACGTGGTGGCGGCCCTGAGCGTGGCCACCGTCGGCGTCACCGTGGGCGCTGCCGGTCTCGCCGGCCTTCGGCCGGCGTCGTGGCGCCGCTTGGTCGAAGCGACACTGATGACCGGCGGCTTGTTGGGGACGTGCATCGCCGTGTTCGCCACGACCTACGCGGGGATGCGGACCAACCCCGCCCTGATGTACGCGCCCTTGCCATTTCTGCTGTGGGCCGCCGTCCGCTTCGGACCGGTCGGCATCAGCACGAGTCTGCTGGGGTTCGCGCTGCTCGCCATCTGGGGCGCTACCCGGGGTCTCGGCCCGTTCGTCGGCAGCTCCCCCGAGGCCAACGCCGTCTCGATAAAGCTGTTCCTGGTCATCACCGCCGTGCCACTGCTGACGCTGGCGGCCGTCATCCAGGAGCGCCGCCGGGCCGAGCGGCGCGCGCGGCGGAACGCGGAGCGGCTGTCACTCGCACTGCGTGCGGCACGCATGGGAATCTGGGAATGGCACATCGGTGCGCGCCGCGGATCGCTTTCGGCTCGCGCCCGAACCATACTCGGTCTGGCGAGGCCGGGAATCGCCGTCACGACGAGCAGGCTGCTGCGCATAATCCACCCGGAGGACCGGCCGGCCCTCACGAAGGCGATGCGCCGGCAGCTTCCGAGATCCGGCGGGCTGTACGAGATCGAGTTCCGGGTCCCCGACCCCCTCGGCGCGGTCCGCTGGATTCGAGGGAGTGCCATAGCGCTGTCGGGTGGGGCCGGCCGCCCGCCCCGGGTGCTCGGCGTCATCGCCGATGTGACGGAGAAAAAGCGGACCCTGCAGGCCGTGCAGCAGAGTGAGAGCCGATTCCGTGGGGTGTTCGAGATGGGCATCGTGCCGATGGCGTTCTGGCGATCCGACGGCCGGATCACCGACGCCAACGACGCCTACCTCCGTCTCACGGGGTTCACCCGGTCGGAGATGGAGGCGGGCGAGCTCTGGTGGAACAGGTTGACCGCCCCGGAGTGCCGTCATCTCGACGCCGACGCATTGCGCGAGGTCCTCGGTCACGGCCACTGCCGGCCGTACGAGAAGGAGTATCTGCTGCGGGACGGCCGCAGGGTGCCGGTGCAGGTCGGAATGGAGCTGCTGGGGCGGGACCATGGGATCGCCGTGGAAATGGATCTCACCAGCCGGAAGCGCGCCGAGCGGGAGATCGAGGCCCGCCTCCGGTTCGAGCGGCTGGTGTCCGATCTGTCGGCGACCTTCGCGACCGCCCGCGACTCGCGCTCCGAGGATCAGATCCCGCCCTGGCTGGCCCGCCTCGGAGAGTTCCTGAACGTGCCGTGGGTCCGCATCATCCGACTCTCCTCGGATCACCGGACGCTTCGCCTCGCCTACGCCTGGACCGCGCAGGGCTTCACCCCACTGCCCGAGACGCTCTGCGCCCGGGAGTTCGCGGCGGTGGGGGCCAGGCTGATCGAAGGCCGGACGGTCGCCATCGAAGACTGCGGACAGGCGTCGACGTCCGAGCTGGATCACGCAGAGGTGCTGCGGCTCGGGATCGGCGCGCTGCTCTCCATTCCGCTGGTGGCCAGCGGCACCGTCTTCGGCGCCCTCACTCTCGCCAGCGGCCGGCCTCGCGTCTGGCCCCTGGAGCTGGTTCACAGACTCCACCTGATCGCGGACATCTTCAGCAATGTCATGGCGAGGAAGGCCCTCGAGGAGGGGCGGCGTCAGGCGGAGGCGGTGAACACGGCGATCCTGGCCTCGCTGCCCGGAATGACGGCGATCCTGGACCAGGGCGGCCGGATCGTGCGAGTGAACGACGCGTGGGCTCGGAACGGGCACCACCACCATACCCTCTTCGACGACGCCGGGCTCGGCGGCAACCTGCTCGAGACCTGCCGTCGGGCCGGTGCGGACGGAGATCCCCTGGCGGCGCCCGTGCTCGGGGGGTTGGAGGCGGTCCTCTCCGGCACCCGCCGCGACTTCGCACTCACGTATCCCATGATGGGCGGCGACGGAGAACCGAGGTGGTACGATGTGCTGGTCCAGCGCCTGGCGCGGAGGGAGGGCGGGGCAGTGGTCACCCGGCTCGACTGCACCGCGCGAAAGCAGGCGGAGCTGGAGGCCGCACGCAACCGGGCCGACCTGGCGCACGTGGTCCGGGTGGCGACCATGGGCGAGCTCACCGCCTCGCTGGCCCACGAGCTGAGTCAGCCGCTCACCGCGATCCGGAGCAACGCCCAGGCCGGCTCGCGGATGCTCGCGTCGCCCGAGGGCAACCTCGAGGAGATCGGCGCCATCTTCAGCGATATCGTCGCCAACGACCGGCGGGCCAGCGACATCCTCGCCCGGATCCGCAACCTGGTGCGCAAGGGTGAGCTCGAGCTGGTCCCGGTAGACCTGAACGGACTGATCCGGGAGGTGGCGCGGCTGCTGGAGACCGACACCCTGCTGCGGAGCACCACCACGACACTCGAGCTGGCCGAGGGGCTGCCCTGTGTGCGGGGGGACCGGATTCAGCTGCAACAGGTCGTTCTCAACCTGATCCTCAACGGCCTCGAGGCCATGGCCGGTACCGACCCGGCGACGCGGCACCTCACGATATCTACGGCCGTGGGCGGCGCGGGGGTGGTCCATGTCGGCGTGCGGGACACCGGCGTCGGGATCGCGTGGGATCGGCTCGACCGCGTCTTCGACGCCTTCTATACGTCCAAGCCCAACGGCTTGGGCATGGGGCTCTCGATCGCCAAGACGATCGTCCGTGCGCACGGTGGCCGGATCTGGGCCGAGAACCATCCCGACGGCGGTGCCTGCGTCGGATTCGATCTTCCCGTGGAGCAGGCATCGTGACCGAGGTTTCCCAGCAGCAGACGGTCTTCGTCCTGGAAGACGACGATCAGGTCCGGCGCGCGCTCGGCCGGCTGCTCGCCTCGGTCGGGTACCGGGTCGAGCTCTTCGGGTCGGCGCTTCAGTTCCTGCACGGGACTGCCGGGGACCGCCCGGGATGCCTGGTGAGCGACGTGCGCCTTCCCGGCCTCAATGGAGACGAGCTGTTCCGGATGCTGCGGACCGCTGGAAAGACCATCCCGATCGTGTTCATCACCGGCTACGGGGACGTGCCGACCGGCGTCCAGGCCATGAAGGACGGCGCCGTGGACTTCCTGGTCAAGCCGGTGGACGACGACGTGCTGCTCGCGGCGGTGGACTGCGCCCTGCTCCGGGACGCCGAGCTTCGCCGGCAGCAGACCGAAAGAGCCGAGCTGGGCGCTCGTCTCTCCAGCTTGACGCGCCGGGAGAGACAGGTGTTCGATCTGGTCGTCCAGGGATCCGCCAACAAGCAGATCGCGGCCTGGCTCGGCACCGGCGAGCAGACGATCAAGGTGCACCGGGGTCGGGTGATGCAGAAGATGCAGGCGCGCTCCTTCGCGGAGCTGGTGCACCTCGCCGAGCGCTTGAAGGCGGTCGATCGGTCCGAGGGAGCCCGAGAGCCCTCACCAGCCGCTCTCACGCCCGACAACCAGAAGCTGGGAAGCGGCTCGTGATGGTGGAGCTCGATGGCACCTCGGGCGGGACGCAGCCGACGATCGCGGTGGTTGACGACGACGCCGGAGTGTGTCGCGCCTTGGCCCGGCTGCTGCGCACGACCGGGTTCGCCGTGCGCACTTATTGCTCGGCGGAAGAGTTCCTGGCCCTGGGCCGGCGGGGAAAGGTGGACTGCCTGGTGCTGGACGTCTACCTCGGCGGCATGACCGGCTTTGACCTGCACACCGAGCTGCTTGCGGCCGGAGCCGCGCCCCCGACGCTTTTTCTGACCGCCCATGACGAATGTGGCGGAGACGTTCCCTGCCTCCGGAAGCCCGTCGAAGACACCACCCTCCTCGAGGCAATCACGGCCCTGGTCAATTCGCCGAAACATTAAACCAAGGTCCAATTGCCCGTTTGCCGCCATTCGAGCACAATGGCGTGAGGTCCGGGCGAGAGGCTCGGCGCCGCACCACTCCACCAGCCACAATCAACCGGTTCCGTTTCATCCTGCTACGCTCATTCAGCTCGCAGCGATGTCCACGGACCGGGAATCGAAGCCCAGGCATGCACCACTCACGCATACCCGAGACGCCGATCCCCGTCACGATAGTCGGAGGATATCTCGGTGCGGGGAAGACGGCTCTTGTCGATCATCTGCTCCAGCAGGCCAGGGGCACCCGGTTCGCCTTCATCAGGAACGACTTCGGCGGCATCTCGACGGGCTGGCGGCCACCCTCCGATGCCGAAGTCAGCGTCCGCCGACTGTCCCGCGGCTGCATCTGCTGCCAGGCGACTACCGAGTTCATCCTGGCACTCGCGGAGCTGCGGAGCCTCTACCCGAGGCCCGATCACGTGGTGGTCGAGGCGAGCGGGGTCTGTGACCTGGCCTCCGTCGCGGAGCACGCCCGTCTCAGGGGACTTCGCCTGGATGCGACGGTGGTCGTGGCCGACGCCGAGGCCGTTCGGGCGCAGGCCGAGGAGCCGCGCAGCGGCCCCCGGGTGCGGCGCCAGCTCCTCGCAGCCGATCTCATCGTCCTCAACAAGATCGAGCTGCTCAGCAGGCGTGAGAGGACCAGTCTACTCGACTGGCTGGGGGAGATGAGCCCACGACCCAGAATTCTGGAGGCGTCCTTCGGGCGGGTCCCGGTGTCCCTGCTGGTCGATCACACCGCGAACGACTCCTCCCGGCTGCTCGGGGAGAGGCTGCCCGAGGCGGACCAGGAGTTCATGTCCTGGAGCTGGTCGCGGCAGGCCGCACTCGACCTGGGTGCCTTTCGCTGGTGGGCCGGCTCCCTGCCGGAGGGTGTGTTGCGGGGCACGGGCGTCCTGCACACTCCCGACGAGCCCGACCAGCGCCACCGGTTCCAGCTGATCGGCTCGCGCTGGTCGGTGTGCCGGGACGGGAGTTGGGCAGGGGAGGCACCTCACACGGCCGTCGGCCTCGTCGCGCACGCAGGAACGCTGGATCCCGACCTGCTGGACATGCGGATCGCCGCTTGCGCCCGGGCGCGCCCGGCGCCCGTGCGGCGCCTCGAGGTCCGATCCCCGGGCCGCGGAGCCTCGCGTCCCCTGCGCCGCCCTGGCGACGTCACATCCCCCGTGGAGCTCGAGCTGACGCCATGAAGCCGTTCCGCGGTGGCGGCAGACTCACACGTTGACCGAGGGGAATGTCGCCCGGAAGCGGCCCCAGGCATGGCAGCCATCCTCCATGAGCTGTTTGTCCAGACCGATACTGGAGTGGCCGTGGTGGATCGCGGCCACTGCATTCTGGCGTGGAATCCCGGCGCGGAACGGCTCTTCGGATGGCCGGCGCCGGAAATCACCGGACAGGACATCGTGAAGCTGCTCGCCCCGGAGGGCTCCCCGGTGCGGCGGTACCTCGGCGCAGCCCTGCGGGGCGACGTGGTCCAGGCCGTCCCGGTGATGCTGCGGCAGAAGTCGGGGGACCTCTCACAGTTGCTCCTGACCTGCCGGGGCGTCGTGACCAGTCAGGATGAGCCGCCATCGGTCGTGCTCTTCTTCGACCCGACACCGCGGCGCCAGACAGTCGAGAGCACGCTCGCGCATCGTACCCGCGAGCTCCAGCGGATCATCGGTGCGTTCCCGGACCTGTTCTTCTGGGCCGATTCCAGCGGCCGCGTCCTGGACTACCACGCGGGCAGCGAGGTGGATCTCACGCTTCCCCAGGAGCAGTTCCTCGGCCACCGGGTGAGCGAGTCCTTCGAGGGAGAGGCCGGCCCCCGCCTGCAGGAGGCGATCGAGATCTGCCTCCGGGAGCATCGAACCGTCGCGACGGAGTACACTCTTCCGGCCCCTTCCCGCCCGCGCCACTTCGAAGCCCGGATCGTCCCTCTCACCCCCGACGACGTGGTGGCAGTCGTCAGAGACATGACTACGCAGCGGCGCCTCGAGGAGGAGCTGCTCCAGGTGAGCAAGCTGGAGGCGATCGGGAGACTGGCGGGCGGCATCGCCCACGACTTCAACAACCTGCTGACCGTCGTGGACGGATGCGCGGCCGGCCTTCGGGAGGAGCTTTCCGGCCAGGCCCGTGCGAGCGGGCTCCTCGACGAGCTGACGAGCGCCACCAAGAGGGCGTCCCTGCTGGTGCGTCAGCTGCTGACCTTCAGCCAACGGCAGCCCACCTCCCCGCACGCCCTGGATCTGAACGGGCTGGTGCGAGAGAATGCACCGATGTTGACCCGGCTGCTCAGGAAAAGCCTGGCCGTGTCGCTCCACCTCGCGGAGGAGTCCCCCTGGGTCTTCGCCGATCCGGTGGAGCTCGAGCAGGTGCTCTACAATCTGTGCGCCAACGCCCGCGACGCGATGCCGAAGGGAGGACAGCTGACCATCCGGACCGAGCTTCGGCCCGGGATGGCGGCGCTCGTGGTGAGCGACACGGGGATCGGCATGGACCGCTCCGTCGTCGCACACCTCTTCGAGCCCTTCTTCAGCACAAAGCGGGAGGGCGGCTCCGGACTCGGCCTCGCGACCGTCCACGGGATCGTGAGGCGGGCAGGCGGTCGGATCGAGGTCACGAGCAGTGTCGGAAGCGGCACGACCTTCACGATCCTGTTTCCCAGCAGCACCCCCGAGGCTGCCGGGACGCCCGGCGCGGGCGCTCTTCCACTCTCCGCGCCGGGCGGAACCGAGACGCTGCTGCTCGTGGACGACGACGGGGATGTGCGCCGGGTGCTGGCTCGCACCATCGGCAGCAAGGGGTACCAGGTGCTGGAGGCGGAGGACTACGACACGGCGCTCCAGGTCTTCCAGGAGCATCGCGACAGCGTGCGGCTCGTAATCTCGGACGTAGCGATGCCCGGCAGGAATGGACACGAGCTCGCGGCCGAGCTGCGCCGGCAGCAGCCGAGCCTGCCGATCGTGCTGCTCTCCGGCTATGCCGACGCCGGCGCCGCGGACGAGACCACTCCCCCGGCCGGAGTCGTGATACTGCAGAAGCCGCCGGTGTTCAACGAGCTGCTGTGGCTGGTGCGGACGGCGATCGACGCGTCTCCGGCTTCCTCGCGAAGGTCCTGATACAGCTCCCACCGCAACTGGAAATCCCGCACGCTCGCATTGCCGCGGCGCCACCCGCACCTGGCGTGAACGCCATGCTCCCAGCCACTGGAAAACCTCGATCGAACACGGTAAACTTCGTCGCCCGAACTAGTTGAGTCCGTCCCAGGACAGGTGTCCGAGTGGCTGAAGGAGCCGGTCTCGAAAACCGGTATACCCTTGCGGGTATCGTGGGTTCGAATCCCACCCTGTCCGTTGTCCCCGTCCATCTCCCCCGCGAACCACCGCCCGTGAACAGCACCGTGGACGCCCTCTCCGGCTGTCTCCTCGGCCAGGCCCTGGGCGACGCCCTCGGGTTCGTGGTGGAGGCGAAGCCGCCCGCGGTGGCCCGGGAGTATGTCGAGCAATGCCTGCTGGCCGGGCGTGCGGGCGAGCAATCCCACTCCGGCTTTCCCTTCGGTCAATACACCGACGATACCCAGCTCGCGCGGGAGCTCGTCCTGAGCTTCGCGGAGGCCGGCCGATGGAGCCCCGATGGCTTCGCCCGCCGCCTCGCCGCGCTCTTCGGGGAGGCGAGAGATGTCGGCGCCGGCCCCGGCACCCGCTCGGCGGCAATGCGCCTGCTGGGCGGGGCGCACTGGAGCCGCTCCGGCACCCCGTCCCCGTATGCGGGGAACGGCAGCGCGATGCGCGCCGCGCCTCTGGGACTGCTCTTCGGCAGGGATACCCGGGCCATGGTCGAGGCGACGATCGAGCAGAGCCTTCTCACCCATGGGGATCCCCGCTGCACCGCGGGAGCCCTTGCCGTCGCGGCCGCGGTCTGGCTCGCCGCGCATAGGCGGCCGATCGCGATCGAGCGGTTCGTCGATGGCGTCGCCGCCTTCGCCGCCATCGCCGACCCGTCGGTCGCCGAGGCGGTGCGGGGTCTTCGGCAGTGGGCTCATCTTCCGCCGGTGGAGGCGGCGGCCTACCTGCATGCCCGGCGGCCCGACCCGGACCTCGTAGGGGAGTGGCAGGGGATCCCGGCGCTGGTGACTCCCAGCGTCGTCTGGAGCCTGTACGCCTTCCTTCGAGCCCCGGAGGACTACTGGACGGCCGTGTGCTCCGCCATCACGGTCGGCGGCGACACCGACACGATGGCGGCGATTGCCGGCGCCATCTCCGGCGCCCGGTTGGGGCCGGGTGCTCTTCCCCCGGCGCTGCTGGACCGCCTGACGGACCGGGGCGGCTGGGGCCGCGCTCCGCTCGACCAGCTCGCGCGCCGGGCCGCCCTTCTGGTCCGGGGCTGAGCAAGGGTTAAGTTGGCTCATCGGAGTAGTCGAAACCAGACGCTCGAGGGTGACCATGCCAGACGGGAAGATCTACCAGGACGTCGCGGAGACGATCGGCCAGACTCCACTCATTCGCCTCAACCGGCTCGGAGTGGGCCTTCCGGGTCGGATCGCGGTCAAGCACGAGGGGTACAACCCTTTCAGCTCGGTGAAGGACCGCATCGGGGCCGCGATGATCGACGACGCGGTGGAGAAGGGGCGGCTCCGCCCGGGCATGGTCATCGTGGAGCCCACCAGCGGCAACACGGGGATCGGTCTCGCGTTCGTGGCGGCGACGCGGGGGTACCGGTGCATCTTCACCATGCCGGACACGATGACGATCGAGCGGCGGCACATGCTCCGTGCCCTCGGCGCGCGGGTGGTGCTGACCGAGGGCGCCAAGGGAATGAAGGCCGCGATCGCCCGTGCCGAGGAGATCCTCGCCAGGCTCGGCAGTCGGGGCTGGATGCCGCGTCAGTTCGACAATCCGGCGAACCCGGCGATCCACTACCGGACGACCGGCCCCGAGATCTGGACCGACACGGGTGGTCAGGTCGAGGTCTTCGTGTCCGGCGTGGGCACCGGCGGGACCATCACCGGGGCGGGGCGCTACCTGAGGGAGAGGAAGCCGGACATCAGGATCGTGGCGGTGGAGCCGGCGGAAAGCCCGGTCCTGTCGGGCGGCCAGCCCTCGCCGCACCGGCAGCAGGGCATCGGCGCCGGGTTCATCCCCTCCATCCTCGACACCAAGATCTATGACGAGGTGATCCGGGTCAGCAACGACGACGCCATCGCCACCGCCCGGCGGCTCGCGCGCGAGGAGGCCATCTTCGCGGGGATCTCCAGCGGATCGATCACCTGGGCCGCCCTCCAGGTGGCCTCACGCCCGGAGAGCGCCGGCAAGCTGATCGTCTCCGTCATTTGCGACTTCGGCGAGCGATACCTCTCCAACCCGGTCTACACCGAGCTGCCCGACCCGGACTACGCCGATCTGGAGGCCGCCATCGCCGGCTGAGCGGAGGCCGGGCCGTCCGGGGCCCTCGGGGCCCGGGCGGCACGGCGGCCGCACAGACTCCCCGCACAACCCTCCGGTCATTAGTTTGCGTCTTTCCGACATCATCCCAAACCAATCGAGGCGAAGGCCAGTGACCAACCCCCAGCCCGCCGAGCGGGTAGACTCCATCTTCGGCAGCGACGTCTTTTCCCGCAGCGTGATGCGGCAGCGCCTTCCCAAGGAAGTGTACCGCAGTCTCCTGCGGACCATCGACATGGGCGAGGCGCTGGATCCGGCGGTCGCCGATGTCGTCGCCGCGTCCATGAAGGACTGGGCGGTCGAGAATGGGGCCAGTCACTACACGCACTGGTTCCAGCCGCTCACCGGGCTCACGGCCGAGAAACACGACTCGCTGGTGGCACCCGACGGCAACGGCGGGGTGGTCTTCAACTTCTCCGGGTCGGAGCTGGTCCAGGGAGAGCCCGATGCGTCGAGTTTTCCCTCGGGCGGACTCCGCGCGACCTTCGAGGCCAGGGGATACACCGCCTGGGATGCCACCAGTCCGGCCTTCCTCATGCGGGGCGAGAACAACGTCACGCTCTGCATTCCGACCGCGTTCGTCTCCTGGACCGGCGAGGCGCTCGACACCAAGATCCCGCTCCTCCGCTCGGTCGAGGCGCTGTCGAAGCAGGCCCTCCGCATCCTGAGGATCTTCGGCACCGACGAGGGTGTCACCCGGGTCTACACGACGGTGGGTCCCGAGCAGGAGTACTTCCTGGTCGATCGGGAGCTCTACTACAGGCGCCCCGACCTGTTGATCTGCGAGCGAACCCTCTTCGGGGCTCGACCCCCCAAAGGGCAGCAGCTCGAGGACCACTACTTCGGCACCATTCCGCCTCGGGTGCTGGCTTTCATGTCCGAGACCGAGCGCGAGCTGTACCGCCTGGGAGTGCCGGTCAAGACACGGCACAACGAGGTCGCGCCCGGGCAGTACGAGATCGCACCGCTGTTCGAGCCCAGCCACATCTCCAGCGATCACCAGATGATCATCATGGAGACGCTGAAGCGGGTCGCGCCCCGGTTCGGCCTTCAGGCGCTGCTGCACGAGAAGCCGTTCGCCGGGGTGAACGGGTCGGGCAAGCACAACAACTGGTCCATGTCCACGGACACCGGCGTCAACCTCCTCGACCCTCGGGACGAGACCCACACCAACATGCAGTTTCTGGTGTTTCTCGTCGCGACCATTCGCGCGGTGGACATCCACGCCGACCTGCTCCGCGCCTCGATCGCCTCGGCCGCCAACGACCATCGGCTCGGCGCGAACGAGGCGCCGCCGGCCATCATCTCGATCTTTCTGGGGAAGATGCTGTCGGACATCCTGGAGCAGGTGGAGAAGGGCCTCCCCAAGCGCACCATCCGGGGCGGCACGCTCGACCTCGGCGCCAGGACGCTGCCCCAGCTGCCCCGCCACTCGGGCGACCGCAACCGGACGTCGCCCTTCGCCTTCACGGGAAACAAGTTCGAGTTCCGGGCGGTAGGGTCGAGCGCGAGCATCGCCTGGCCCAACACGGTGCTCAACACGATCGTCGCCGAGTCGCTGGACTACATGGCGGGGGAGCTGGAGAAGGCCGCGGGCGCGCGGCCGACGGCGGCGCGGCTCCAGGCGGCCGTGATCGGCGTGCTGAAGAAGGTGATCAAGCAGCACAAGCGCGTCGTGTTCGACGGCGACAACTACTCCGAGGAGTGGCACGCCGAGGCCGAGCGGCGGGGGTTGCCCAATCTGCGCGACTCGGTGGAGGCCTTCCAGGTCCTCAGGGCGAAGAAGAACCTGGACTTGTTCCGCAGGTACGGGGTGCTCGGCAAGGCCGAGTACGAGTCGCGGATCCACATCGCCATCGAGAAGTACGTCAAGCAGCTCGCCATCGAGGCCGAGACCATGGTGTCGATGGCCCGGGGGCAGATCCTTCCCGCGGCCCTGGAGCACCAGCGGCGGATGGCGGAGGCGGTCGCCGCGACCAAGGCGGCCGGTCTCGAGGCCACCGCGACGGCAGGCGTGTTGCGGGAATTCGTGCAGCTGGTGGATCAGTTCCGCGAGCGCACCGGCGAAGTGGAGCGGCTCGCCGCGCACCACGAGGACGATCCGGTCCGCCACGCGGCCCAGATCAGCCGCGAGCTCAAGCCGGCCATGGCGAGGCTGCGGGAGACCGGCGACACGATCCAGACCCACGTGGCCGCGGATCTCTGGCCGATGCCGACGTACCGGGATCTGCTGTTCCTGAAATGAGCCGGACCGAAGCCGGAGGGACCGCCGTCCACCTTCCCGGTGGCGCCTACCCGGGCCACCCTACCGGTCGCGCGCGCGTCAGGACGAACAGCTCCGACGGGCAGCGGCCGGGCGTCAGCACCCCGGCCATGGCCTGGAAGGCAATCGTCTCTTCCGGGGTCGTGTCGGGATCGAAGTAGACGGCGATGGCTTCGACCAGGCGGGGGCGATTACTGCGGACCAGCGCGTCCATCCAGGGCTGCGACTCGGTGAGATGCCGGCACTCCAGCCGCACCCGGACCGCGCCGTCCAGCCAGCAGGGCAGGGTCCCCAGCTCGTGCGCCAGTGGTTCGGTCAGCAGCAGGCTCTCCCCTCCCGGGGTGATCGCCCCGAACCGCAATCTGCCACGCTCGTTCCGCCGGTGGATCACTGCCCCCCAGCCGAAGCACGGGCGCTGGTGCTGGTACCAGTCCAGCACGCGCAAGAGCTGTTCTCGTAAGGCGTCGACGACCAGTGGTGATTGCATGGTGAACCGCCGTCCGGGGTTGCCGAGCTCACCTGAGGGGGTTGGGTCGCAGTGAGCATTAAGCAGGATACGGGCCAGCCGCTCCGCCACGGCCTGCCCGGCCGCGAGGGCGCCCCTGGCGCAGGCCCCGCGTACCCCGCACATTCTGCGCTCGGAGGCACCCGGGCCCTCCGACTCCCCATGCCGATCGCGAAGCGCATGTCAGATCCCGTCGTTTCCGGCTCGCACGTCTTCTACCGAAACCTGAGACGCCGGCTTCCGCGAATCGTCCGGGGAGAGGGCTGCTACCTCTTCGACGACACCGGGCGCCGCTATCTCGACGCCTGTGGAGGCGCGTTCACGGCGAACGTGGGGCACGGTGTCGCCGAGATCGCCGACGCCGTCGGTGCGCAGGCGAGGACCCTGGGATACGTGAACGGGACGGCGTTCACCCACGATCCGGTCGAGGAGCTGGCGGCCGAGATCGCCCGGCTTTCCCCCGGGGATCTCGAGCTGGTCTATCCGCTGGGCAGCGGCTCGGAGGCGATCGAGGCGGCGCTCAAGCTCGCCCGGCAGTACTGGGCGGAGTGCGGGCGGCCCGGCAAGCGGAAGGTGCTGGCGCTGGCACCCTCCTACCACGGCAACACCCTGCTCGCCCTCTCCGCGTCCTTCCGCCCTCACTACAGCGCGCCGTTCCAGGAGTGGATGGTCGACGTCGCCAGGGTGCCGGCGCCGTACTCCTACCGGTGCGCCTGCCGCGGTACTCCGCCGCTCTGTGCCGCGTGCAGCGGAGCGGAAGTCGAGGAGGCGATCCTTCGGGCCGGGCCGGACGCCGTGGCCGCGCTGATCGCGGAGCCTGTGGGAGGGTCCTCGACCGGCGCGTCGGTACCCGAGCCGGGTTACTGGAAGCGGGTGCGGGAAATCTGCGATCGGCACGAAGTCCTGCTGGTGGCCGACGAGGTCCTCACCGGCGCCGGCAGGACCGGCACCTGGTCGGCACTCGAGCCCTACGACGCCGTGCCCGACATCATGACGCTGGGGAAGGGAATCGCGGGCGGGTACGTTCCCCTCTCCGCCGTGGTCACCACAAGGGTCATCGCGGATGTCCTCCGCCGGGGCTCCGGGGCGCTGGCACACGCGCAGACCTTCTCCCATCATCCGGTGCTCTGCGCAGCCGGCGTGGCCACCATCCGGTATCTGCGGGAGCACCGCCTGATCGCACGGGGGGCCGAGATGGGGCGGCTCCTGCACCGGCGCCTCGCGGCGCTGCGGGAGCATCCCCTGGTGGGGGACGTTCGCGGCCGCGGCCTTCTGGCCGGCATCGAGTTCGTCGCCGACCGCGACACCCGTGAGCCGCTTCCGCGCTCCGCCGCCTTCGCGGAGGCGTTCACCCAGGCGGCGCTGAGCGCCGGCCTCGTAGTGTGGCCCAACGTCGGGCACGCCGATGGCCACAACGGCGACCTCGTGATGCTGGCTCCGCCTTTCATCGTCACCGAGGATCAGATCGACGAGATCGTGGAACTGTTTACCCGGGCCCTGCGGGCGGTGGCCGAGCGGGCGGGAGCGACCAGATGACGACTGCGACCAAGATCACCTATACCTCGACCACCGGGGACCTCGACGACTTCCACCGCCGCTTCGACTCGGCGCTGGCGAGGGTCCGGGCGGCTGCGGGGGCCACGTACCCCAACCTCATCGGCGGCGAGCCCGTCGCGAGCGCGGGGGAGCCGCTGGACGATCGCTGTCCGATCGACACCTCGCTCCTCCTCGGCCGCTTCGCCGCCGCGGGACCGGCGGAGGTGGACCTCGCCGTGCGCAGGGCGAAGGAGGCGCAGCGGGGTTGGGCTCGCCGGCCGTGGCAGGAGCGTGTCGCGATCCTGCACCGGGCCGCGGGGCTGATCCGCGACCGGAAGTACGATCTGGCCGCCCTCATGTCGCTCGAAGTGGGAAAGAGCCGGCTGGAGGCCATGGGGGATGCGGAGGAGTCCGCCGACCTCATCGACTACTACTGCGGGCAGGTCGAGGAGACCGACGGGTTCGTGCGTCCGATGGACCGGATCACCCCGGTGGAACGGAACACCGACGTGCTCCGGCCCTACGGGGTGTTCGCCTGCATCGCGCCGTTCAATTTTCCGCTCGCGCTCTCCACGGGTATGTCGTCCGCGGCGCTCATGGCTGGCAACGCCGTGGTCTACAAGCCGTCGGAAGAGGCCCCTTGGACCGGGCTGCGGCTGGCGGAGATCTATCGCGACGCCGGCCTTCCTCCGGGATTGTTCAACTACCTGGCCGGCCGGCGGGAGGCCATCGGCGACGCACTCTGGCAGCATCCGGGCGTGGACGGCGTCGTGTTCACCGGCTCCAAGGCGGTCGGCCTCAGGATCCACGCCGGCATCAGCGCCCGATGGGTCAAGCCCTGCCTCATGGAGCTGGGGGGGAAGAACGCTGCGGTGGTCACCGCCAGCGCCGATCTCGACGCGGCGGCCGAGGGCGTGATGCGCTCCGCTTTCAGCCTTCAGAACCAGAAGTGCAGCGCCACGTCGCGGGTCTACGTGGACCGCACGGTGGCTCGGCCGTTCCTCGAGCGGCTGGTCGAGAAGACGAGCGCCATCCGGATGGGGGATCCGACCGAGCGGGACGTCTACTTCGGTCCCGTGATCAACCGGACGTCGGTCGAGCGGTTCGAGCGCGCCGTGGCGCAGGCTCGCGCCGAGGGCGCCATCGCGCTTGGCGGCGATCGGCTTCGGGGGGGAGTCTTCGACAAGGGGCACTTCGTCGCCCCGACCATCGCCACGCTGCCGCTCGGCAGCTCGCTCTTCCGGGAGGAGCTGTTCGTGCCCTTCCTGGCCGTGGGCGACGTGAGCGGGCTCGATCAGGCCATCGCCGAGTCGAACGCCGCGGAGTACGGTCTCACCGCGGGGATCTTCTCGGCGGACCCTGGCGAGGTGGCGCGGTTCTTCGACGAGGTCGAGGCCGGCGTGTGCTACGCGAACAAGCGGAGCGGGGCCACCACCGGCGCATGGCCGGGAGCGCAGGCCTTCTGTGGCTGGAAGGGCTCCGGGTCGACGGGCAAGGGGGGATGCGGACCCTACTACGTCGCCCAGTTCCTGCGCGAGCAGAGCCGGACGGTGATCGATGCCTGATCGTGAGACACTGAGCTCCAAGGAAGGACACCGCGTGCGCGACTATCCCAGGATCGTGGTTCCCCCTCCGGGCCCCAAGGCCCAGGCCGTCGTGCGCCGCGACGAAGAGTGGACCGCCCCGTGCTACATCAAGGAATACCCGCTGGTCGTCTCCCGGGGCCTCGGACCCATGGTCGAGGACGTGGACGGCAACCGGTTTCTCGACTTCATGGCGGGCATCGCGGTCTGCTCGACCGGCTACTCCCACCCCAGGGTCGTGGCCGCCGTGAAGGACGCAGCCGACCGGTTCCTCCACATCTGCGGCTCCGACTTCTACTACGAGGGCATGGCCGCGCTGTGCGAGCGGCTCGCGCGGCTCGCGCCGGGCCCGTCGCGCAAGCGGGTCTTCCTCACCAACTCGGGCACCGAGGCGACCGAAGGCGCGATCAAGCTGGTCCGCTACGCCACCCGGCGCACCGCGATCATCGCCTTCCGGGGCGCCTTCCACGGCCGCAGCACCGGCGCGGTGACCCTCACGTCGAGCAAGGCGCGCCAGCATGCCGGCTTCGGGCCGCTGCTCCCCGACGTGCACCACGTGCCCTTCGCCTACCGGTATCGCTGCCAGTTCTGCGCCGACCAGGATGCCTGCAACCGAGGCTGCATCGCGAGCATCGAAGACGAGCTGTTCACCCGCCACCTCGATCCGGCCGACGTGGCCGCCATCTTCGTGGAGCCGATCCAGGGGGAGGGCGGCTACGTGGTGCCGCCCGCGGGGTGGCTCCGCGATCTCCGCGAGCTCTGCGACCGCCACGGCATCCTGCTCGTCGCCGACGAAGTGCAGTGCGGCGTCGGCCGCACCGGGAAGATGTGGGCCTGCGAGCACGAGGGCGTCGAGCCCGACATCCTCCTCACCGCGAAGGGGCTGGGCTCCGGCATGCCGATCGGCGCCATCGTGGCGCGGGAATCGGTCAGCACCTGGGAGAGCGGCTCGCACGGCTCGACCTACGGCGGCAACCCGGTCTGCTGCGCCGCCGCGCTCGCGACGCTCGATCTGGTCGAGACCGAGCTCATGGCCAATGCCGCCCGCATGGGCGACCGCCTCCTGGCCGGCCTCCGGACGCTGGAGGCCAAGCACGCGTGCATCGGCGAGGTGCGCGGCGTCGGGCTCATGATCGGGGTCGAGTTCGTGAAGGACCGTCGCACCCGCGAGCCCGCAGCCGAGCTGCTGAAGAACCTGGTGCTGGGCGCGTTCCAGCGGGGGCTGCTGCTGCTGGGAGCGGGGAAGAGCACGCTGCGGCTCGCTCCGCCCCTGGTGGTGGACGAGCAGGACGTGGATACCGCACTCGCGATCATCGACGGGCTGCTGAGCGAGCTCGATTGAGCCCGAGCTCCAAGGTCGTCAGCATGCGCGACGCCGTCGCGGCGCTGGTCCGCGACGGGGACACGGTGGTGATCGAGGGGTTCACCCATCTCATCTGTTTCGCGGCCGGCCACGAGATCATCCGCCAGCGGCGCCGCGATCTCACCCTCTGCCGCCTCACGCCGGACCTGATCTACGACCAGATGATCGCGGCCGGCTGCGCCCGGAAGCTGGTCTTCTCCTGGGCCGGCAACCCGGGCGCCGGGTCGCTCCATGCATTCCGGCGCGCGGTCGAGAAGGGCGACCCTCCGCTCGAGCTCGAGGAGTACTCGCACTTCGGCATGGTGGCCCGGCTGAGCGCGGGTGCCGCACGGCTGCCCTTCTGGACCCTGCGCGACTACATGGGCACCGACCTGCCGATCGCCAACCCGCGGATCCGAAGCGTGACCTGCCCCTACACCGGGGAGGTGCTGGCCACCGTGCCCGCGCTCAATCCCGACGTGACGGTGGTGCATGCCCAGCGGGCCGACGCTCAAGGGAATGCGCAGATCTGGGGGCTGCTGGGCGTGCAGAAGGAGGCCGCCTTGGCGTCCGAGCGCGTGATCGTCGTCGTGGAGGAGCTGGTGGACGAGTCGGTGATCCGGGCCGATCCCAACCGCACGGTCATTCCCGGCCTGGCGGTGGACGCGGTCGTCGTGGAGCCCTGGGGCGCCCACCCGTCCTACGCCCAGGGCTACTACGATCGCGACAACGAGTTCTACGTCGGGTGGGAGCCGATCTCGCGCGATCGATCCTCACTGCACCGGTACCTGGACGAGTACGTCTTCGGGGTTCGGGATCGAGTGGAATACGTGGAGCTCTGCGGAGGGCTCGAGCGCCTTCGCGCCTCGAGCCGGGTGTGCGCCGGGGTGAACTATGGCTATTGAGGGGTGCTACACCCCCGCCGAAATGATGGCCACCGTCGCCGCCCGAGAGCTCCGCGACGGCGAGGTGGTGTTCGTCGGTATCGGGCTCCCCAACCTCGCCTGCAATCTCGCCCGTGCCACGCACGCGCCCGGGCTCGTGCTGATCTACGAGTCGGGAGCCGTCGGCGCCGAGCCCGAGCGGCTGCCCGTCTCCATCGGCGACCCGTCGCTGGTCACCGGATCCCTGATGGTGTGCGGCATGGCCGATGTCTTCCAGTTCCTGCTGCAGAACGGCAGGATCGAGGTCGGGTTTCTGGGCGGCGCACAGATCGACCGCTACGGGAACATCAACACCACCGTGGTCGGCGGCTACGATCACCCGGCGGTCCGCCTGCCGGGGAGCGGTGGTGCGGCCGAGATCGCGATTCACGCCCGGCGAACGGTCGCGATCGCGCGGCTCAGCCGCCGCGCGTTTCCGGAGGCGGTGGATTTCCTCACCAGTCCCGGACACAGGATGCGGGGGCACACGCGCCGCGAGCTGGGCATGCCGGGCGCGGGACCGGTCAGGGTCATCACCGACAAGGGAATCCTCGAGGCCGACCCGGCCACCGGGGAGCTGGTGCTGGCCGCCGTCTACCCCGGCGTCAGCATCGAGGACGTGAGCTCCTGCGTCGGCTGGTCCCTCCGCTGTCGCGACCCGCTGTCGGCGGTGAATCCCCCCGGCGCCGAGGAGCTTCGGCTGCTGCGGGAGGTTCTCGACCCGGCCGGCCTCTACCTGGGGAGCTGACATGGCGACCGCTACCGCGCCCTCCTCGGAGCACACGGTCCCCGCGCTGCCCCGCGCAATGGGGCTCCGCGACCTGGTGCTGTTCAACATCGTCACCGTCCTCAGCCTGCGCTGGCTCGCGACCGCCGCCGCCGCGGGGCCCAGCTCGGTCTCGCTCTGGATCCTCGCGGCAGTCTTCTTCTTCGTGCCGCAGGGGCTGGCGGTCAGCCACCTCGCGGCCCGCTACCCGAACGAAGGCGGGATCTACTTCTGGACCAAGCGGGCCTTCGGCGACGGACACGGATTCCTCTGCGGCTGGTGCTACTGGGTCAACAACATCCTCTATTATCCCAACCTCCTCATGTCCACGGCGGTGGTGGGCACGTACGTGTTGGGGCGGGGCGGCACCGGGATGGAGAGCGATTGGAGCTACGTCCTGCCCGCGACCCTCGGCGCGCTGTGGCTCGCGGTGGGCCTCAACATCGTCGGTCTGAGGACCGGCCGCTGGCTCCAGAACCTGGGCGCGCTCGGCGCCTACCTGCCGGGCATCCTGCTCGTGGGGCTCGGGACCTATGCCGCCCTGACCCGGCCGCCGGCGACACCCATGACGCTGCGGACGCTGGTGCCCGACCTCGGCGACTGGTCCTCGCTCAACCTCTGGGCGTCCATCGCCTTTGCGTTCGCCGGACTGGAGCTCTGCGCCGTGCTGGGCGACGAGGTCCGGGATCCGCGGCGGACCCTGCCACGATCGATCCTGATCTCGGCGCCGCTCATCGCGTTTCTCTACATCGCCGGGACCCTGGCGGTGCTCTGGCTGATCCCTACCGGAGAGGTGAACATCGTCTCCGGGTTTCTCCAGGCGATCCAGGTCGGCGCCGGCGACGCGGGTATCGCGCTGGCCTGGCTCGCCCCGGCGGCGGCCGCGATGTACGTGATCGGCAACATCGGGGGCGTGGGCGCGTGGCTCACCGGACCGGCTCGCGTGGCGTTCGTGATCGGGCTCGACCGCTACTTTCCGCCCGCGTTCGGCAGGGTGCACCCCCGCTGGAAGACCCCCTACGTCGCGATCCTGACGCAGGCCGTGCTCGCCTCGCTCTTTCTCCTGGTCTCGGTGCTGGGCCACGGAACCACGGTGGAGCGAGCCTATCTGGTCATCCTCGACACGATGCTCCTGGTCTACTTCATCCCCTACATCTATCTCTTCCTCTGCTACCTCACCGACACGCTGCGCCACGGAGGCGCCGGCCCCGGCGGCATGCGCGGCCTGAGGGCGGGTCTGATCGGCCTGAGCGGCCTCTCGCTGACGCTGCTCGCGATGGCGATCGCCACGGTTCCGCCCGGGGGGACCGCGGAGCCCTGGCTCTTCCGGCTGAAGGTGATCGGCGGCGCCGGCGCCTTCGTCGCGATCGGAGGCGTGCTCTACCTGCGGGGACGGCGGTGAGTCGGATCGGCTGGATCGCGCTCGGGGTGGCGTGTCTCGCCCCTGCGGGCGGGGCCGGGGCCGCCCAGGCCCAGCGCGCGCCCGTGCTCCGCCAGGTCAAGACTCCGCACGCCTACTACTTCCGCGAGATGCTGATCCCTCAGCTCACCACCGGGCCGAGCGGCGCGGCGTGGTCTCCGGACGGCGGTGAGCTGATCTATTCGATGCAGGGCTCGCTCTGGCGCCAGCGGCTCGGCGATCCGGAGGCCCGGCAGCTCACCGACGGCCCCGGTTACGACTACCAGCCCGACTGGTCGCCCGACGGGCGTCGGGTGGTGTTCGCCTCCTACCGAAACGATGCGATCGAGCTGTGGCTCCTCGATCTGGAGACAGGCCAGTCCTCGCCGCTCGCCGCGGACGGGGCGGTCAACATCGAGCCCCGCTGGTCACCGGACGGCACCCGCGTGGCCTACACCTCGTCGGCGCACGAGGGACTCTGGCACGTCTTCGTGGTGCAGGTGGACGCGGGCGGCGCACGAGGCAAGCCGGTACGGGTGAGCAGCGACCGCGACAGCGGTCTGCCTCGCTACTACTATCATCGCAAGGATCAGTACCTCTCTCCCACGTGGTCTCCCGACGGCCGAGAGCTCCTCCTCGTCTCCAACCGCGGCCACATCTGGGGGTCCGGCGGCTTCTGGAGGGTTCCGGCGGACGGAGGCGGCGCGGAGCGCGAGATCCACTACGAGGAGACCAACTGGAAGGCCAGGCCCGACTGGAGCCGCGACGGGCGACGCGTCGTCTATTCCTCCTACCTCGGTCGCCAGTGGAATCAGCTCTGGCTCATGCCCGCCGAAGGAGGCGATCCGCTTCAGCTCACCTACGGCGAGTTCGACGCCACCGTGCCCCGTTGGTCTCCCTCGGGCGACCGCATCGCCTATGTCAGCAACGAGAGGGGCAACACGTCACTGTGGGTGCTCGACGCGGTCAGCGGTGGGCGCCAGGAAGTGCGTGCGGAGCGGCGACGCTATCTGGCACCCGCGGGAACCCTGCGTCTCATGGTGACCGATGTCCACGGAGCCCCCATGCCGGCCCGGGTGTCGGTGACGGGGAGCGACGGCCGGAGCCATGCGCCGGCGGATGCCTGGCAGCACGCCGACGACGCCTTCGACCGGGCCGAGCGCAGGTTCGAGTACGGGTACTTCCACACCCGAGGCTCGGCCACGCTTACCCTGCCGCCCGGCACCTACGACATCGAGGTGTCGCGGGGGCCGGAGTATCGGGTAGTGACTCGCGCGATCGAGATCGCGGCGGGCGCCAATCCGCCGGTGCGCGTGGCACTGGGCCTGCTCGACGACCTCCAGGCGCGCGGCTGGTTCAGTGGCGACCTCCACGTCCACATGAACTACGGAGGCGCCTACCGCAACGATCCCACGCGCATGGCGCTCCAGGCGCGCGCCGAGGATCTCCACGTCGTGGAAAACCTGATCGTGAACAAGGAAGGCAGGGTGCCCGACGTCGCCTGGTTCCGCTCGGGGCCTGATCCCGCCTCGTCGCCCGGGACGCTCATCATGCACGGGCAGGAGTACCACACCAGCTTCTGGGGCCACGTGGGCCTGCTGGGCCTGGAGGACCACCTCCTGCTTCCGGGCTACACCGCCTACGCCAACACCGGGGTCGCCAGCCTGCAGCCGACCAACGCGCGCGTCTTCGATCTGGCCCGCGCCCAGGGCGCGGTCACCGGCTATGTGCACCCCTACGATGCCTATCCCGACCCCCGCGACAACACGCGGACGCTGACCCACGCGCTTCCGGTGGACCTCGCGCTCGGGAAGGTGGACTACTATGAGGCCGTCGGGTTCGTGGACGACCTCATGGCGACGGCCGAAGTGTGGTACCGGCTGCTCAACTGCGGTTTCCGGCTGGCGGCGGGCGGCGGCACCGACGCGATGGCCAACTTCGCCTCGCTGCGAGGTCCGGTCGGCATGAACCGGGTGTATGTAAGGAGCGGAGCGCCGCTCGAGCACCGCAAGTGGCTCTCGGCGCTCAAGGCCGGCCGGAGCTTCGCGACCAATGGGCCGCTGCTGGACATGACCGTGGACGGCACCGGGCTGGGCGGCGAGGTGTCGCTGCCGGCCGGTGGCCGCGAGGTAGCGGTGAGCGTGAGGCTCAGGTCCAACGTGCCGGTGGACCATCTGGAGGTGATCCTCGACGGCAGCGTCGTGCAGCGGATTCCGGTCGACCGGGACCGTCGCTCGGCCACGGCCACGGCGCGAGTGCGGGTGAATCGCAGCGGCTGGATCCTGCTACGGGCGCGGGGAGACCAGCCGGCCTACCCGACGCTCGATGTCTTCCCCTATGCGACCACCAGCCCGATCTACCTGACGGTCGCCGGGAAGCCGGCTCGATCCCCCGACGACGCCCGCTACTTCATGGCGTGGATCGATCGGATGCGCATGGCGGTGGAGACGCACACGGCCTGGAACTCGGGGGAGGAGCGCCGGGAGACGCTGGACATGCTGGCCCGCGCCCGGGCGGAGTACGAGCGGAGATCGAAGCAGTAGCCGCGCTCGAGGTGACCACCTACGCGCGCCGGCTCGGCCTCTTCTCGGGCACGATGGCCGTCATCGGCGGGATCATCGGCGGCGGCATCTTCCGCACTCCGGCGGCGGTCGCGGAGCGGCTGGGCTCGCCGACGCTCATCCTCGCGGCCTGGGCGACCGGCGGGGTCGTCGCGCTGATCGGCGCCGGGTGCTTCGGGGAGCTGGGACAGCGCCGGCCGCGGGCGGGCGGCGGCTACGTCTACCTCCGGGAGACCTGGGGAGCACTGCCCGCATTTCTCTACGGCTGGGCGTTGCTGCTGGTGATCGCGAGCGGGGCCATCGCGGCCATCGCCGTGACGTTCGCCGACTACGCCCTGCTGCTCACCGGCCTCCCCGCGCGCTTCACTCGGCCCCTCGCGATCACGGCGATCCTCTTCGTGTCGGCCGTCAACTATCTCGGGGTCACCCCCGGCGCCGTGGTGCAGAACGTCTTCACCCTGCTCAAGCTGGCGGCGCTCGCAGCCCTGGTGCTGGTGGGGCTGGCCGCGGGCCTTCCAAGCGCGGCCCCGTCGCCGCCCGGCACGCCGGCCGCGTTCGGCGCGGCACTGGTCCCCATTCTCTTCACCTACGGCGGGTGGCAGCAGACCAACTTCATCGCCGAGGAGATGTCCGATCCCGAGCGCGACCTCCCGCGAGCGCTGGTGCTCGGCGTCGGTGCGGTGATCGTGGTCTATCTGCTCGCCAACCTCGCGTATCTTCACGCCCTGGGCGCCGCGGGGCTCGCCGCGAGCACGGCGCCCGCCGCCGACGCGATGCGGGCGATCCTGGGGCCGGCAGGAGGGACGCTGATCGCGGCCGGCATCGCCGTCTCGACCTTCGGATTCCTCGGCCTGGTCGTCCTGGTGACGCCGCGAGTGTTCCAGGCGATGGCCGCGGACGGCGTGTTCTTCCCCCGGCTCGCGCGGCTTCACCCGGTGCACCGCACGCCCGGCGCGGCCATCGGGCTCCAGGCGGTCTGGGCCTCCGCGCTGGTGTCGTCCGGCAGCTTCGCGCAGCTGGTGGACTATGTCGCCTTCGCCGACTGGATCTTCTTCGGACTCACGGTCTCGTCGCTGTTCATCTATCGCATGCGGGAGCGCTCGACGGGCGAGGCTCCACGTGCGGGTGCCTTCCGGGTACCCGGGTATCCCTGGACTCCGGCCGTCTTCGTCGCCGCGGCGCTGCTCGTGGTGGCGAGCTCGATCGCCGCCAATCCGCGGAACGCGGTGATCGGCACCGGTCTACTCGCGCTTGGCATACCCGTATACGGGTACTGGAGCAGGCGGCAGCGACCTTCCCGCTGATCCGTTCCCGCCGGTGCCACGAGTGACGGTCAGCCCCTCGCGCCCTTCCGCGCCGGAGGCGCCGTCGTCCCCCTCGTCACCAGGGCAGGGGCCATCACCACCTGCCGCGGCGCCGTCCGCCGCCGCTCCAGCCGCTCCAGCAGCAGGTCCACGGCCGTTCTCCCCATCGCCTCGCGCGGCTGGTCGATGGTGGTGAGGTCGATGTGCCGCAGCCCCGCGAGCGCCGTGTTGTCGTAGCCCACCAGCGAGATATCCTGCGGCACCCGGAGACCCCGCCGGGTGAGCGCATCCAGCGCGCCGATCGCGCTGAGGTCGTTGGCCGCGAAGATGGCGGTGGGCCGCGGGCCGCGCGCGAGCAGCGCCGTCACGCCCTTCGCCCCACCCTCCTCGGTATAGTCGCCGCGGGCGGTCCGGGCATACGACGCGAGCCCGTGCCGCCGCATGGTACGGGTGTATCCCTCCTTGCGGGCCCGCGCCCCGGCGCCCCGCCCGCCGTCGATGTGGGCGATACGGGTGTGACCCAGCTCGACCAGGTGATCCACCACGAGCGTGGCACCTGCCGGGTCGTCGTTGGTGACGCAGTCCACTTTGGCGGCCGCGATGGTCCGAGCGACCAGGACGACCGGGACCGATCGGGCCGCCTCACTGATCCGGGCGTCGTCCAGCCGGGGCGCGGCGAGGATCAGGCCGTCGCTCCGGAGCTCCAGAAGGGTCTCGATCGCCTCGGCCTCGCCGCTGGGCGCGCGGTTGCCGGTGTTGACCATCGCCTTGTACCCTCGCTCGCCCGCCCGCCCGGCCACGCCGTCGAGCACGTCGGCGAAGAAGGTGTTGTGCAGGTCGGAGAGCATGACACCGAGCACGTGGGTGCGCCGCTGCACCAGACTGCGGGCGACCGCGTTGGGCCGATAGTCGAGCTCGGCGACGGCGGCGAGGACCGCCCGGCGCTTCGGCTCGCTCACCGAAGGAGAGTCGTGCATGACGAGGGAGACCAGGGACTTGGAGACCCCGGCGCGGGCGGCGACATCGTGGATCGTGGCTTGGCTCATCGGGTCTCTCTCGGCTGGCCTGCGCGGCCCGTGCTTGACAGCAATCTCCCCGGGCCGTAGTCTAGGAGATAGTGCTGGAACGTTCCAAACGCAAGTTGGAACGCTCCAATACCGGTCGCTTCTCCCCGCCGAGCCCAGTCCCGAGGATCACCATGCGTGTCGGCATCGCCGGCGTCGGCCGAATCGGATCGTTCCACGCGGGGGTGCTGAGCCGGCATCCGGCCGTCAGGCAGGTGCTCGTGACCGACCCCGATGGTGACCGCGCCGCTGCCGTGGCCCGGGAGATCGGCGCCCAGGTGTCGCCCTCGGTCGAAGCCCTTCTCGCGGCGGTGGACGCGTTCGTCATCACGACGCCGACCATCACGCACGCCGACCTCATCCGCCAGGCCGCGGACGCCGGCCGCCCCACCTTCTGTGAGAAGCCCATCACCATCGACCTCGCCTCGACCGAAGAGGTGATCCGCCACATCCAGCGGCGGAAGGCGGTGGTCCAGATGGGCTTTCAGCGGCGCTTCGACCCGGGGTACCGCCGGGCCCGGGAGCTGGTGGAGACCGGAGCACTGGGCCGGATCTACATCGTCCGCATGTCGGGCCACGATCCCCATCCTCCGCACGACGACTACATTCCCGGATCCGGTGGGCTCTTCCGCGACTTCCACATCCACGATTTCGACATCGTCCGCCACGTGACCGGGCAGGAGGTCGTCGAGGTCTACGCCGACGGGTCGGACGCCGGGTTCGAGATCTTCGCGCGCCATGGCGACGTCGCCGCCGCCGTGGCGACGCTCCGCTTCAGCGGCGGCGCGCTCGGCATTCTCTCCGGCACCCGGCACGATCCGGTGGGCTACGACATCCGGATGGAGCTGTTCGGCGCCTGCGACAGCGTCGCGGTGGGGTGGAACAGCCGCACCCCGCTTCGCTCGATCGAGCCCGACGGTCCGCCGGCGCCGGAGCACCCTTACGGGTTCTTCCTCGACCGATTCGAGGCGGCTTACCGGGCCGAGCTGCACGCGTTCGTGGAAGTGGCCGCGGGACGGATGCCCAATCCATGCCCGCCCGAGGAAGCGCGCGAGGCGATCCGGGTCGCGATGGCCTGCGATCTCTCGCGCAGCCTCCACCGCCCGGTCCGGGTGGCTGAAATCGGATGACGGATCCGGTCGCCCGCCTCGCCGGCGCCCCCATCACCTGGGGAGTCTGCGAGGTGCCTGGATGGGGCTGGCAGCTCGGGGCGGAACGGGTGCTCGGCGAGGTCTCCGGCCTCGGTCTCCGCGCCATCGAGCTCGGCCCCAGCGGCTTTCTGCCCGAGGATCCGGCCGAAGTGGCGCGAACGCTCCGGGGCCACGACCTTCGACTGGCGGCGGGCTTCGTGCCGGCGGTGCTCCATCGCCCCGACGTGCGGACCGTCGAGCTCGATCGCCTCGCCGCCGCGGCCGAGATCCTGAGGGCGGCGGGCGCCGACATGCTGGTGCTCGCGGCGGACCTCGGGAACGGCGCCGGAGGGTACGATCGCTCGGCGGAGCTCACCGAGGGGGAATGGAAGGTTCTGCTGGAGGGGTTGGACCAGGCGCGGGAGGCCGCCGCCCGACGGCAGCTGCCGGTCGCCTTCCACCCGCACTACGGCACCGCCGTGGAGCGCGGCGAGCACGTCGAGCGGGTCATCGCCGGCAGTGATGTCTCGATCTGCCTGGATACCGGGCACCTCCTCGTCGGCGGGACCGACCCCCTCGGCGTGGCGCGCCTGGCCAACGGTCGCGTCGCCCACGTGCACCTCAAGGACGTCGATGCCGCGTGCGCCGCGCGGGTTCGAAGCGGTGAGATCGGCTACCGCGAGGCGGTGGCGGACGGCCTCTACCGCCCGCTGGGCGAGGGCGACGTGGATGTCGCGTCCGTCGTGAGGCTGCTGGAAGCGTCGGGCTACCAGGGCTGGTACGTGCTGGAGCAGGACGTGGTGCTCGCCACGGAGCCGGGGGCGGGCGAGGGCCCGGCTGCCGCCGCCGCCAGAAGCATCGACTATCTCACGAGGATCATGAAAGCGTGACGCGAGCACAGGGGGCAAGAATCGTAGCCGTGGCCGTGTCGGCCCTTTGGGCCTGCGGCGGCGGCGGCGGCTCGGCTCCACGCGCCGGTGGGGGCGATGGAGCGCAGGAGCGCAGCGCCGTCCGCATCGTCATGGTGAGCCACGGGCAGACCTCCGACCCGTTCTGGTCCATCGTGGCCAACGGCGCCGACGACGCCGCCCGCGAGCTGGGCGTCCGGCTCGAGTACCAGGCCCCCAGCAGCTTCGACATGGTCAGGGAGAGCCAGCTCATCGACGCCGCAGTCGCGAGCCGCCCCAGCGCGCTCGCCATCTCGGTTCCGGATCCCGATGCGCTCGGGCCTTCGATCAAGGCGGCCGTCACGGCCGGCATCCCCGCCATCTCGGTCAACTCCGGTGACGCCGCATGGCAGCGACTGGGCTTCCTCGGCCACATCGGCCAGACCGAGTACGAGTCGGGACGCGCTGCGGGCGAGCGGCTGGCCGCCGCCGGTGCCAAGCGGGTGCTCTGCGTCAATCACGAGGTCGGCAACGTCTCGCTCGATACCCGCTGCCGCGGGCTGGGGGACGGCCTCTCGAAGAGCGGCGCCACGATGCAGGTCCTCGGCGTGAGCCTCGCCGATCCCGAAGACGCGAGCCAGCGCATCAGGGGAGCGCTGGAGCGCGACGGATCGGTGGACGGGATGCTGATGCTGGGTCCGGGAGGAGCGGCACCGGCCCTGGCCGCGCTCGAGCAAACCGGGCGGCTCGGCCGTCTCGCCGTGGGCACCTTCGACCTGACCCCCGAGGTGCTCGCGGCCGTGCGCGACGGGCAGCTGCTCTTCGCCATAGATCAGCAGCCGTATCTGCAGGGCTATCTCGCCGTGGTCCTGCTCACCAAGTATCTCGAGACCAGGGCGATGCCCGGGGGTGGGCAGATCATCCGCACCGGCCCCAGCTTCGTGACGAAGGAGAATGCGGCCGACGTCATCGCGCTCGCCGAACGGGGCGTCCGGTGAGACCATGACTCCGATGAGCGCCGGCACCCGGACCAAGGACGTGCCCGCCGTGGTGGCGGACGCCCCCGTGCGGACCGAGCCTTCCGGGCGCCCGGCCGGACTCAGGCGGCTGCTGTCGCGTCCCGAGGTCGGCGCCGCCGCCGGCGCCCTGCTGGTGTGGCTGGTGTTCGCGCTGGTGGCCGGCCCGCCGTTCCGCAGTCTCGAGGGGACGGCCGCCTTCCTCAATGCCGCGGCACCGCTCGGCATTCTCGCCGTGGCGGTGGCGCTGCTCATGATCGGGGGAGAGTTCGATCTGTCGGTCGGGTCGATCATCGGGTTCGCGGGCATGACGATCATGGTGCTCACACGCCACTTCGACTGGGCGCTGTGGCCCGCCATCGGGGTCGCCGTGCTGCTGAGCCTCGCGATCGGTCTCGGCAACGGGTATCTCGTGGTGCGCACCGGCCTGCCCTCGTTCATCGTCACGCTCGGAACCCTCTTCGCGTTCCGGGGCCTCTCGATCGCGGTCAGCCGCGCGCTCACCCGCCGCACGCAGCTCGGCGGACTCGACGAGGTCCCCGGCTACCCGGCGGCGCAGCTCCTCTTCGGCGGCGACGTGCTGGGGCCCTTCCGGGTCTCGATCGTCTGGTGGCTCGGGCTCGCGGCCCTGGCCACCTGGGTGCTGATCCGCACCCGGTTCGGCAACTGGATCTTCGCCGCGGGCGGCGCGCCGGAAGCGGCGCGGAAGATGGGGGTGCCCGTGGCCAGGGTGAAGATCGCGTTGTTCATGACGACGGCGCTCGCGGCGTGCCTGGTCGCAGTGATCCAGGTGGTGCGGTTCACCGGTGCCGACGCCCTCAGGGGCGAGCAGCAGGAGTTCCGCGCGATCATCGCGGTCGTGATCGGCGGCACGCTGCTCACCGGAGGCTACGGCTCCGCGATCGGCGCGGTGCTCGGCGCGCTCATCTTCGGGATGGTGCAGCAGGGCATCGTGATCACCGGCGTGGACGCCGACTGGTTCCAGGTCTTCCTCGGCGTGATGCTGGTGGCCGCCGTCGTCTTCAACGACTTCATCCGGCGGCGCGCCTCGGAGGCCCGGTGAGCGCGCCGATTCTGCGGGTGGAGCACGTCTCCAAGCGGTTCGGCAACGTGGTCGCGCTGCGCGACGTCTCGCTCTCGGTACCTGGGGGACAGGTGACCTGCCTCCTGGGCGACAACGGGGCGGGGAAGTCCACCCTGATCCAGATTCTGGCCGGAGTCCACCGGCCGAGCGAGGGTCGCTACCTGGTGGACGGCGCGCCGGCCGACTTCGCCTCGCCCCGCGACGCACTGACCCGCGGTATCGCGACGGTCTATCAGGACCTGGCGATGATCCCGTTGCTGAGTATCTGGCGGAACTTCTTCCTCGGTGCCGAGCCCTCCGTCGGGGCGGGTCCGCTCCGGCGCATCGACGTGGCGCACTGCGAGCGCGTGGTGCTGGAGGAGCTGGGCCGCCTGGGAGTCGAGCTGCGCGATCCCGCGCAGCCGGTGGGCACGTTGTCCGGCGGCGAGCGGCAGGCCGTGGCGATCGCCCGGGCCATCCACTTCGGCGCCCGGGTGCTGATCCTCGACGAGCCGACGGCGGCGCTGGGTGTGAAGCAGGCGGGCGTCGTGCTCCGCTACATCGCCAGGGCGCGCGAGCGGGGCGTCGGAGTCGTCTTCATCACCCACAATCCGCACCACGCCTTTCCGGTGGGTGACCGCTTCGTGATCCTGCGGCGCGGTGAGGTGCAGGGCGACTATGGACGCAAGGAGATCCGGCTCGAAGAGCTGGTGGGGATGATGGCGGGCGGAGAGGAGCTGGAGCGGCTCGCGCACGAGCTGGGCCGCACAGCGGGTGCGGCCGGGAGCGCCCGATGACCGCCGCGCCCTTCGACGTGCTGACGATGGGGCGGGTGAGCGTGGATCTCTACCCGGAGCAGAGCGGTGCCGCACTGGCGGACGTGCGGAGCTTCGCCAAGTCCCTCGGCGGAAGCCCCACCAATGTGGCCGTGGCCGCGGCACGGCTCGGACGCTCGTCGGCCGTGATCACGCGCGTGGGCGACGACGGCTTCGGGCCCTACGTGCGGCGCGCCCTTCGGGGCTTCGGCGTGGATGACCGCTTCGTCGGCACCGACCCCGAGCTGCGCACGCCGATCGTGTTCTGCGAGCTGCACCCGCCCGACCACTTTCCGCTCCTCTTCTACCGTCAGCCCACGGCGCCCGACATCAACCTCCGGCTGGAGCTGCTCGATCTCGACGCCATCCAGCAGGCGCGGGTGTTCTGGACCACCGGAACCGGGCTTTCCGCGGAGCCGAGTCGCACCGCGACGCTGGGCGCCCTGGAGGCGCGCGGGCGCGCCGGGATCACGATCCACGACCTCGACTATCGGCCCTCCCTCTGGCCCGAGCCCGACGGCGCCGGAGCGTACCAGCGCTGCGCGCTCCGGCAGGCCACGGTGGCCATCGGGAACCTGGAGGAGGCGGCGGTCGCCGTGGGGCAGGGCACGCCCGAGGTCCTCGCGCGCCGCCTGCTCAATCTCGGCCCCGAGCTCGCGATCGTGAAGCTGGGCGAGCGGGGCGTCGTCGTGGCGTGGGGCGACGAGACGGCGCGGGTCGAGCCGATACGGGTGGACGTGGTGAACGGGCTTGGCGCGGGCGACGCCTTCGGTGGCGCCGTCTGCCATGGGCTCCTCGCCCGGTGGGACCCGCTCCGCGTGGTCCGCTTCGCCGCGGCGGCGGGCGCGTTCGTCGTCGCGCGGCTCGCCTGCGCGGACGCCATGCCCACGGCGGCGGAGGTGCTGGAGCTGCTGGAGCGGACCGAGCCAACCTGCGCGGAGAGCCCTTCGTGATCGACGACCGCCGATTTCTGGAGCTGCTCGAGGTCCGCGCCCGGCGCCCCGAGCTGATCGCCGAGACCGCGGCGGCGCGGCGGCGGCGGCCACTGCTCGCGGACGACGGCAGGACCTGCATCATCGCGGCCGACCATCCCGCCCGGGCCGCCCTCAAGGTCGGGAGTGACCCCCTGGCGATGGCCCGGCGCAGGGACCTGCTGGAGCGCCTGATGGTGGCGCTGGCCCAGCCCGGTGTGGATGGTGTGCTCGGGACGCCCGATCTGCTGGAGGATCTCCTGCTTCTCGGGGCGCTCGACGGACGCATCGCGATCGGCTCCATGAACCGGGGTGGTCTCCCCGGCGCGGCGTGGGAGCTGGACGATCGATTCACCGCGTACGATGCGGGGGCGATCGCGCGAGACGGCCTGGACGGCGGCAAGATGCTGCTCCGCCTGGCGCTCAACGATCCAGGAACCGCAGCGACGCTCGAGGGCTGCTCCCGCGCGGTGACCGAGCTCGCCGCCAGGAAGCTGGTGGCGATGGTCGAGCCGCTGCCGGCCTGCCGGGAGCCGGACGGCACGGTTCGGATCTCCAAGGAGCCGGACGAGCTGGTGCGCCTGATCGGGGTGGCATCGGGCCTCGGCAACACTTCGGCCTACACCTGGCTCAAGGTCCACGTCACCCGGGACATGGAGCGCGTGCTCGAGGCGACCACGCTTCCCACCCTGCTGCTCGGCGGCGATCCCGGCGACCGGCCGGCCGAGGTGTTCGAAGGCTGGAAGCGCGCCCTCCGCATCCCGCAGGTGCGGGGATTGGTGGCCGGGCGCGCGCTGCTCTATCCGCCGGATGGCGACGTCGCCGCCGCGGTCGCCGCCGCCACGCGGCTGGTGCACGGATGAGCCGGCTGCACCGTCCCGCCGGAAGGGCCACCGACGGCGCGGACCCGGTGGCGATCACCCCGGAATCATCGGGGTGGCGGTACACCGGGCTTCGGGTCGTCCGGCTGGTCGGCGGCGAGACCCGCGTGATCGCGGCCGGAACCCGGGAGATGCTCGTCCTCCCGCTGAGCGGCGGCTGCAGCGTGGAGGTCGACGGCCGGCGGTTCGAGCTCGAGGGCCGCCCCAGCGTGTTCCACGGAGTCACCGACTTCGCCTATCTGCCCGTGGGCTCGGAAGCCACGCTCCATAGCGGCTCCGACGCGGAGCTGGCGCTGCCGTCCGCCGAGGCCTCCCGCAAGCTGCCGCCGGCCTACGTGCCGGCGGGCGACGTGAAGGTCGAGACTCGCGGCGCGGGCAGCGCCACCCGGCAGATCAACAATCTGTTCGTCGCCGGCGGACCGCCCGCGCACCGCCTGGTGGTGGTGGAAGTGCTCACGCCGGGAGGGAACTGGTCGTCCTATCCGCCCCACAAGCACGACGACGCCACCGCCCCCGGCGAGGCGGAGCTGGAGGAGATCTACTACTTCAGGATTCAGGGGACCGCAGGCTTCGGCATGCACCGCACCTATACCGCCGATGGCGCCATCGACGACACCGTGGTCGTCCGCGACGGAGACGTGTTCCTGGTTCCTCGCGGCTACCACGGCCCGTGCATCGCGGCGCCGGAGTTCCCCATGTACTACCTCAACGTGCTTGCCGGCACCAGCGATGCCCGGTCACTGGGCTTCAGCGACGACCCGGCATATGCCTGGATCAGGGAGAGCTGGAGGTCGCTGCCGCGGGACCCGCGGGTTCCGCTGTCCGGCGCGGGGGCGGCACGATGAGTCCGTGGCGCGCGGAGACCGAGCGCCTCACGATGGCGCAGGCGCTGGTGCGCTTCCTCACCGCGCAGCACGTCGAGCGCGACGGCGAGGAGCGACCGTTCTTCGCCGGCGTGTTCGGCATCTTCGGCCATGGGAACGTCGCCGGCGTGGGACAGGCGCTGCAGCAGTACGCCGATCGGCTGCGATACTACCAGTCCCGCAACGAGCAGGCCCAGGTCCACACGGCGGCGGCCTACGCGCGGATGAAGAATCGGCTGCAGACCCTGGCGTGCACCAGCTCGGTCGGGCCGGGGGCGACCAACATGATCACCGGGGCCGCGGGTGCGACGATCAACCGCCTGCCGGTGCTGCTGCTGCCGGGGGACGTGTTCGCCACGCGGCGGGTGGGATCGGTGCTCCAGCAGCTGGAGGCCGGATGGTCGCTGGATGTGTCGGTGAACGACGCCTTCCGCCCGGTCTCCCGCTACTGGGACCGCATCGCGCGGCCGGAGCAGCTCGTCTCGTCCGCGCTCGAGGCCATGCGGGTGCTGACCAGTCAGGCAGAGACCGGCGCGGTCACACTGGCGCTGCCCCAGGACGTCCAGGCGGAGGCCTTCGATTACCCGGTCGAGTTCCTGCGGCACCGGGTGTGGCACATCCCGCGGCCACTCCCCGACCCGGCGGCGCTCGCGCGTGCGGTGGAGCTGATCCGCGGGTCCCAACGACCGCTGATCGTCGCCGGCGGCGGCGTCATCTACTCCGCCGCCACCGAGGAGCTGCGAGCGTTCGCGGAGCGGACCGGCATCCCGGTGGCGGAGACCCAGGCGGGGAAGGGGGCGTTGCCGTTCGACCACCCCTCCTCGCTCGGGGCGATGGGCGTCACCGGGACGCCGGGCGCCAACCTGACCGCGCGCGAGGCCGATCTCGTGATCGGCATCGGCACCCGGTACAGCGACTTCACGACGGCGTCACGCACCGCCTTCCAGAATCCGGCCCTTCGATTCGTCAATCTCAATGTCGCCGAGCTGGACGCGCTGAAGCACGCGGCCACGGCGCTGGTGGGTGACGCCCGGGCGACGCTCGAGGTGCTGACCGACGCGCTCCGCGAGTGGGAGGTGGCGCCGGAATACCGGGCCGCCGCCGCCCGGCGCAACCGGGAGTGGGATCGCGAGGTCGAGCGGATCTACTCGCTGGGACACCGGCCGCTGTTGAGTCAGGGCGAGATCGTGGGCGCGGTGAATCGGAGCGCGGGGCCGCGCGACGTGGTGGTGTGTGCCGCGGGCAGTCTGCCGGGTGATCTGCACAAGCTCTGGCGCTCACGGGATCCCAAGAGCTACCACGTCGAATACGGCTATTCGTGCATGGGCTACGAGGTGGCCGGCGGCCTGGGCGTAAAGATGGCGGCCCCCGAGCGGGAAGTGTACGTGCTGGTGGGCGACGGCTCGTGGCTGATGATGTCGTCCGAGCTGGCCACGGCGATCCAGGAGGGCCACAAGCTGCTGGTCGTCCTGATCGACAATCACGGCTTCGCATCCATCGGCGGGCTCTCGAACGCGGTTGGCTCGGCCGGTTTCGGGACCGAATACCGCTACCGGACGGCGGACGGCCGCCTGGCGGGAGAGCACCTGCCGGTGGATCTGGCCGCGAACGCGGAGAGCCTGGGTGCCTGCGTGCTGCGAGTGCAGGATGCCGCGGGTCTCGATGCCGCACTCCGGTCCGCTCGGGCGATGACTCGCGCCGTGGTGATTCACGTGGAAGCCGACCGGGAGACCCGGGTCGGATCCTACGAGACCTGGTGGGACGTGCCGGTGGCGGAGGTCTCGGAGATCGAGAGCGTCAGGGCGGCGCGAGAGGGGTACGAGACGGCCCGTGAGGCCGAGCGCTGGCTGCTCTAGGAGCTCGCGCCATTGGAAAGTCTCGGCTGGCCGGTTGGGAGATCGATCTCATGGCGCTGAGGCATAACGACTCGTCAGGACAATTGATGCCACATCCCGAAGCCCGCGGACACGATCGCGTCGCGATCCTCAGCCCCTCGCCGGTGGTGTGCGCCTGGTGCGGCGCGGCCGCCGCCGCGTCCCGGGGGCAGCCCATTCCCGCAGATTCCCGCAGCCGGATGATCCGCCGGATCCCGGCAGTTCCCACGCAGCATCCGCTCCGGAGGAGGTGGCCAATGCCGGTTCCATCGTCGTGCCAGTCGCTGGTGGTCGCGCTGCTCGGCCTCGTGGCCGCCGGGATGTCGATCCCTGCCGGGCCGCTCGCTGCGCAGGGAGTGGGCAGGATCCACGGCCGGGTGACGGAGGAGGAAACCGGCCGGGCGCTGGACGGCGCGCGGGTTCAGCTCCGCCGCTCCACCCTGGTCGCCGTGACCGACTCCAAGGGACGCTTCATCCTGCCCCGGGTCCCCGCGGGTACGGACACGCTCGAGGTGGCGTACATCGGACGCCAGCGCCAGGCGCAGGCGGTGCAAGTCGGCGCCGGCGAGGACATCGAGACGGACTTCGTGCTCCCCGTCGCGGCCGTCGTGCTGGAGGAGGTGCAGGTCCTCGGCGTCCGCGCCAAGAACCAGGCCGAGGCGCTGAGCCGCCAGCAGAACGCGTCGAACATCCAGAACATCGTCGCGTCCGACCAGATGGGCCGGTTTCCCGACGCTTCGGCTCCGGAGGCGGTGCAGCGGCTGCCGGGGGTGGCCGTCGAGCGGGATCAGGGCGAGGGACGCTACATCCAGATCCGCGGCGGATCGGCGCAGAACACCCAGGTGACGTTCAACGGAACCGAGGTGCCGTCCCCGGAGAGCGAGATCCGGCAGGTGGAGCTCGATGCCGTGCCGGTGGATATTCTCGAGTCCATCGAGGTTTCCAAGGCGATCACCCCGGACATGGACGCCGATGCCATCGGCGGGTCGGTGAACCTGGTCACCAAGAAGGCGCCCGACCAGACCCTGTTCTCGGTCGAGGCCGCGGGAGGCTACGCCCCCATTCGGGAAGACTTCTCGGGCAACGGCGCCGCCACGTACGGCAGCCGGGTGGCCGACGGACGATTCGGGTTCCTGCTGTCGGGCTCCTTCAGCCGCCGGAACTTCGGCTCCGATGACGCCGAGCCCGAATTCGACCTCGGCGACGCACCGCTCGACGACGACGCGCTCGAGGTGCTGGACCTGCGTCACTACAACCTGTGGCGGGAGCGGATCGGCGGCACCGCCGCGTTCGATTACCGGCTGAGCGAGAACTCCTCGCTGACGCTCACCGGCATCTACTCGGAGCTGGCGGACGAGGAGCAGCGACGCCGGCTCATCAACGGCGTCGCGGACGGCGAGCTCGAGTTCCGCCACAAGAACCGGCTGGAGAAGGCGAGGACCTACAACCTCACGCTCGGCGGCGACCATCTCACCGGCGGGGGCCTGGGCATCGACTACCGGCTGACCTGGTCCCGCTCGACTCAGGATACCCCCTACGACAACGAGATCTTCTTCGTCCAGGAGGACGTCGGGTTCGACCCGGACATCAGCGATCCCGCTCTCATCCGCGCCAACCCGGCCGACGGCACGGTGGACGGCACCTACCTCTTCGATGCCGTGGGACGCGCATCCAGCTTCACGGCCAACACCGACAAGGTCGCGGCCCTGAATTTCACCGTCCCCTACGGCCTGGGGCGCAGCGCGTCCGGCAGCTTCCGGTTCGGCGCCAAGTACCGGCAGAAGGACAAGTATCAGGACGTGACGGAGGATGAGTTCGAGCTGGCCGATGGCGCGGACGATATCGTCCTGGGCGACCAGGCCGGCTCGGCGTTCGATGCCGACGGCTACCTGGGCGGGGACTACACCTACCTGCCGTTCAGCACCACGCCGCGGGAGCTGATCGACTTTCCCGATCAGTTCGCGTCGTCGCTCGACGGGGGGCCGCTGATCGAGCTCGGCACCAACGACTACGAGATCGACGAGCGCGTCGTCGCGGTGTACGGCATGACCGAGATCAACCTGACGCCCGACCTGATGATCCTGCCCGGTGTGCGGTACGAGCACACCCGGTTCCGGGGCCGGGGCTTCGCTTTCGATCCCGAGGCGGAGACGCTCACGCCGCAGACCGGCGCGAAGTCCTATGGCCGGGTCTTCCCGGGGCTGCACAGCCGCTACCGCATCACGCCGCAGACCAACGTCCGCGCGGCGTTCACGACCGCCATGGCGCGGCCGAACTTCATCGACCTGGTTCCCCTCCGGCTGCCCGACGAGGAAGACCTGCTGTTGGGCAATCCGGAGCTCGACCCCACCTTGTCGAAGAACTTCGATCTGCTGCTGGAGCATTACGACTCGCGCATCGGCGTGCTCTCGGCCGGCGTCTTCTACAAGCGCCTGACCGACCCGATATTCCTGTTCGTGGAGGACAACGCGCTCGGGGGCGAGACCACGCAGCCGCGGAACGGCGACAACGGCGACATCTTCGGACTCGAGTTCGCGGTCCAGCAGCAGCTCCGGATGCTCCCTCGGCCGCTCGACGGCCTCGGCATCTACGCCAACTACACCTACACCAAGTCAGAGACCACGCTGCCCGGTGGGCGGGAGGCACGGCTCCAGGGCCAGTCGCCTCACATCTTCAACACCGCGCTGAGCTACGAGCGCGGGCCGTTCTCCGGCCAGGTCAGCCTCAATTTCCACGACGACTACATCATGGAGTACGGCGGGGACGAGGGCACGCCGGAGGAGCGTCTCGAGGACCTCTACGTGGCGGACCACCTCCAGCTCGACCTGTCCGCCAACGTCAGAGTGACGGAGACCACGACCGCGTTCCTGGAGCTCGTCAACCTGACCAACGAGCCGTTCCAGGTCTACCAGGGCGTCGAGGAGCGGCCGAGGCAACGGGAGTTCTACCGCACCTGGGGCCGTTTCGGCTTCCGATTCACTCGTTGAGCATCCGCTCGCGTTGAGCATCTGCTCCCGTCGAGCATCCGCTCCCGCCCAATCAACGCCTAGGGAGGTATCGTGACCGCATTGCGTACCATCGCGCTGGCAGGACCGCTCATCGCGGTCCTGGCCGGTTGCCGCAGCGCCGAGAAGCCGGCCACCGCGGCTGCCGCGACGCCTCCCCCCCTGGCGCGCCTGCAGGAGGCGTGGCAGACCGAGCGCGACACGCTCGACAACATCGACTCGCCGGCGGTGTGGCACGGGCCGGACGGCCAGCACTGGCTCCTCTCCACCGCCAAGACGACCGACGTGCTGGTCGTCAACGACGCGGCTACCGGCAAGGAGCTGCGCCGCGTCGGGGGGTCGGGCACCGCGCTGGGAAAGCTGGAGCGCCCAAATGGAATTCTCGTGATCGACGACCTGGCCATGGTGGTGGAGCGTGACAATCACCGGGTGCAGGTGTTCCGTCTGCCCGGGCTCACCCCGGTCGGGATGTTCGGGGCGTCGCTGCTGAAGAAGCCGTACGGGATCGCCGCCTACCCGGCGGCGGAGCGGGGCAGCTACGTCGTGTACGTCACGGACAACTACGAGCTGGCCGACGGGTCGGTGCCGCCCGACAGCATGCTGGGCCAGCGGGTGCGGCAGTTCAGGGTGGCGGTCGGCGCTCGAACACTGGAGGCCGAGCCGATGGCCGCCTTCGGCGAGACCTCGGGCCCGGGGGTGCTGAAGGTGGTCGAGTCGATCGCGGTGGACGTGCCGAACAACCGCCTGCTGATCGCGGAGGAGCTGGAGACCGCGTCGCACATCAAGGTCTATACGCTCGACGGCAAGTTCACCGGGAAGACCATCGATCACGGGCTCTTCCCCCACCAGGCCGAGGGCATCATCCTGTACGCCTGTGGCGACTCGGCGGGGTACTGGATCGCGACCGACCAGGACCTGACTGTGAACACGTTTCACGTCTTCGACCGGCAGAGCCTGGCGCACGTCGGCTCTTTTCAGGGCGAAGCGACGCTCAACACCGACGGCATCGCACTGACGCAGCGCGGATTCGCGGGCTTTCCGAGCGGAGCGTTCTACGCGGTGCACAACGACGGCAACGTGGCCGCGTTCTCCTGGGATGCGATCGCCGATGCCTTGGAGCTGCGGAAGGACTGCGCGCTTCCGGCCGGCGGAGCGGCCGCATCGTGAGGCGCGCCGCCGCACTTTTCGTCGCCCTCGCGGCGCTGAGCCCGGCCGCGCCGGCCTTCTCGCAGGCCCCGGCCGCGAGGCCGCGGCTGGTCGTGGCGATCGCGGTGGACCAGCTTCGGGCCGATTACATGGACCGGTTCCGGCCCTTCTTCGGACGGGGCGGATTCAACCTGTTCCTTCAGCGGGGTGCGAGCTTCGCCGAGGCCCGCTACGAGCACGCCACTACCTCCACCTGTCCGGGCCACGCCGTGATCCTGACCGGCAGCTATGGATCCGTGAACGGCATCATAGGCAACGATTGGTACGATGCCGAAAAGGGCAAGGAGGAATACTGCGCGGCCGACACCACGGTGACGCTGATCGGGTCCGATCTGGAGGGCCGGTCTCCCCGCAATCTCAGAGGCGCCACGGTCGGGGACATCCTCAAGGTCTCGACCGGCGGCCGCAGCCGTGTCGTCACGGTTTCCGCCAAGGATCGCTCCGCCATCATGCTGGGCGGGCATCTGGCCGACGCCGCCTACTGGATGGAGGACACGCTTTTCGTCACCTCCACCTATTACCGGCCCGACTTGCCGCAGTGGGCCCGGCAGTTCAACGGCTCGGGCAAGGTGACCTCGTATGCCGGCAAGAAGTGGGAGCGGCTGCTGCCCGCGGCGTTGTACGACATGGTCGGCCCGGACGACGTGCCGACGGAGCGCGACGAGGCCGGGATGGGACGTACCTTCCCGCATCCGATGGGGGGCGGGCCGGGCGTCGACGAGAACTTCGTGGACGCGTTCGACCAGTCGCCGTTCAGCAACGAGGTCGTAGCCGACTTCGCGATGCGTGCGGTGACCGCCGAAGGACTGGGGCGTGACACCGTTCCGGACATCCTCGGCATCAGCTTCTCCGCCAACGACCGGGTGGGTCACGGCTACGGCCCGGACAGTCACGAGGTCATGGACGTGACCATCCGGCTGGATCGCACCCTCGCGCGGCTCTTCGGCTTCCTCGACCGGACGGTGGGTCTCGCGAACGTCCTCGTCGTCCTCACCGCCGACCACGGCGTGGCGCCGTTGCCCGAGGTCTTCGCGCGGCTTCATCCCGGTGCCTCCGCCAGGCGCTTCGACCCGGCGGCGGTGGATGCGGTCGTGGAGAAGGCCTTGCGCGAGCGGTACGGCGCGGCGCCATCGCCCGGCTGGGTGATCGCGCACGACCAGCCGCAGATCTATCTCAACAGCCGTGCGTTGCGGGCGAAGAATGTGTCGGTGGAGGAGGCCGAGGGAGTGGCCCGAGCCGCGGTGATGTCGTTGGACGGTGTCCACTACGCGATCACCGGGACCGAGCTCGGGAAGGCCAGGCTGACGGGAGCGCGCACCGGCGAGGTCTACTCCTACTACCCCGGGCGCAGCGGCAACATCTACTACCACATGGCGCCCTACATCCTGGTGGACGACGGGAAGGCCGGGACCGGCCACGGGACGCCGTGGGCCTATGACCAGCAGGTGCCGCTGCTGTGGTTCGGCAGCCGGATCGTTCCCGGCATCCGGCAGACGCCGGCGGCAGTGGCCGACATCGCTCCGACGCTCTCGGCGCTGCTCGGACTCACGGCGCCCGGAGGCGCGCAGGGCAGGGTGCTTGCCGAGATGCTCCGCTAGGCCGCTTCCACGACCATCGCGATTCCCTGACCCACGCCGATGCACATCGTCGCGAGGCCATAGCGGCCTCCGCGACGACGGAGGGCGTGGACCAGGGTCGTGAGGATGCGGGCGCCGCTCGCGCCCAACGGATGCCCCAGAGCGATCGCGCCGCCATGGACGTTGACCCGGGCCGGGTCCAGCTCGAGGTCGCGAATGCAGGCGATCGCCTGAGCGGCGAAGGCCTCGTTCAGCTCGATGAGGTCCAGGTCGCCGACGCCGAGACCCGCGCGGGCGAGCGCCTTGCGCGTCGCCGGGACCGGGCCGAGGCCCATGCAGCTCGGGTCCACCCCCGCCACGGCCGTGCTCACCACGCGGGCGAGCGGCGCGATTCCCAGCTCCTCCGCCATGCCGGACGAGGCGACCGCCAGCATCGCGGCGCCGTCGTTGATCCCGCTGGAGGTCCCCGCGGTCACCGTGCCGTTCGCCTGAAACGCGGGGGCCAGCTTCGCCAGGCGCTCCAGGGTGACGTCGGCCCGGGGAGGCTCGTCCCTCGTCACCGTCTCGCTTCGGCCATCCCGCCGCGTGATCACGGGCACGATCTCGTCGTCGAAGGCCCCGGCGGCGATCGCCGCCGCCGCGCGCCGCTGGCTCTCCACGGCGAACTCCTCCTGCTCGCGCCGGCCGATGCCGTGGCTCTTCGCCACCCGCTCGGCCGTCTGGCCCAGCGAGATGGTCCAGTCGGCCGGCATGCCGGGATTGGTGAAGCGCCAGCCCACCGTGCTGTCGGCGACGGCGGGCGGGGTTCGGTCCCAGCCCCGTGCCGGCTTCAACATCACGTAGGGGGCACGGGTCATGCTCTCGACTCCGCCGCCGAGCATCAGCTCGCCCTCGGCCGACCGGATGGCGTGAGCGGCGCTGGCCACGGCCTGGAGCCCGGAGCCGCACAACCGGTTGACCGTCTGCCCCGGGACCTCCACCGGGAGGCCCGCGAGCAGCAGCGCCATGCGGGCGACGTTGCGGTTGTCCTCGCCTGCCTGGTTGGCGCAGCCGAGCACGACGTCGTCGATCCGCTCGGCCGGAAGGCCGGCCCGGTCGAGGAGGGCACGAATGGCGGCGGCGGCCAGATCGTCGGGCCGCAGATCCGCCAGGGAGCCGCCCGCGCGCCCGATGGGCGTGCGCACGGCGGCGAGGAGTAGGGCGTCAATCACGGTGCCGCAACATATCGGGGACGGGAAGGGCCTTCAAGCAGCGGGCGGCCCCTTTTCGGTCGCGTTGACCTGTCTTTGCGGCACCGCTAAGTTGCGCCCTCGCAACGAGTCGGGACAGGTGGCCGAGTGGTTGAAGGCACCACCCTGGAAAGGTGGCATACGGGCAACCGTATCGAGGGTTCGAATCCCTCCCTGTCCGTTGCATGCCGTCCGCCGGACTTCCATGCTATCGTCGGATCCTCGGCCACCGGGAAATCCACCCAAAGGGCTCGCGATGTTCCGCTGGGGAAGGAAGTCGGTGGATCCGGCCGCCCGGCCGGAGACCATCGGTCGGTACCGCATCACCCGGCAACTGGGCGAGGGCGGGATGGGCGTGGTCTATGCAGCACACGACGACCGCCTGGACCGCTCCGTTGCCATCAAGCGCATCCGCGACGCCTCGGACGACCCGAGCCTGAGAGAGCGCCTCCTCCGGGAGGCCCGGGCCGCGGCCAGTCTCAGCCATCCCAACGTCTGCCACGTCTACGAGCTCGCGGAGGAGGGAAGCGAGCTCTATCTCGTGATGGAGCTGCTCACCGGCGAGTCGCTCTCCGAGCGCATCGCGCGGGAGCCGATTCCGCTGGCCGAGGCGCTCCAGATCACGCTCGGGATCCTGTCCGCACTCGAAGCGCTTCACGGCCGCGGCATCGTGCACCGCGACCTCAAGCCGTCGAACGTCTTCCTCACGCCCCACGGGGTCAAGCTGCTCGATTTCGGCCTGGCGCACCCGCTGGTGGAGCAGCTCAAGTCGGAAGCGACACTCACGGCGCCCGGCACCATCCTCGGCACCCCGCGCTACATGCCGCCCGAGCAGTGGGAAGGCGGCGCATTCGTTCCCGCATCGGATCTGTTCGCGGTAGGGGCGATCCTCTTCGAGATGCTGGCCGGAAAGCCGGCCTTCCCGGGGAGCACGATCATCGAGATCTACCGCGCCGTCGCGATGGGTCAGCCGCCCGCGCTCACCGGCGGCCCGGAGGTGGTCGCCGCCGACCGGGTCATCCAGCTGGCGCTCGCCAAGCGGCCGGAGGAGCGCTACCCCAGCGCGATGGCGATGGCCACGGAGGTGCGATCGGCCTGGGCCCTGATCGACGCCGGCTCGACTCCCCAGGCGAGAGCGGTCACCCGGCTCATCGTCCTGCCGTTCCGGGTGCTGCGCCCCGACCCCGAGACCGACTTCCTGGCCTTCAGTGTGCCGGATGCGATCACGGCCTCGCTCTCGGGGCTCGATGCGCTGGTGGTGCGGTCCACGGCGGCGGGGCAGCGGTTCGCCGCGGAGACTCCCGATCTGAAGGCGCTGGCGGCGGAAGCAGGCGTGGACGTGGTGCTCCTCGGCACCCTGCTTCGCGCGGGCGACCAGGTCAGGATCGCCACCCAGCTGCTCGAGACGCCCTCGGGAACGCTGGTCTGCTCCCATACGACCCAGGTTCGACTCGCCGACATCTTTCAGCTGCAGGACGAGCTCGCGCGCCAGATCGTCGACTCGCTCGCGATCCCGCTCTCGGCTCGCGACCATCGCCTGCTGGGCCAGGATGTTCCGGCCAACGCCGGGGCGTACGATCTGTACCTGCGCGCCAACCACGTCGGGGCCAGCACCTCGAACCCGGCCCGGCTGGCGTCGGCCCGCGACTTCTACCGGCGCTGCCTCGAGGCGGATCCCGACTACGCGCCGGCCTGGGCCCGGCTCGGACGGGTGTATCGGGTCCTGGCGAAGTACGGAATGGAGGGACAGGCGGAGATGATCAGGCTGGCCGAGGAGGCGTTTCACCGGGCACTGGAGATCAACCCGGAGCTTCCGATCGCGCACAACCTGTTCACCTATTTCGAGCTGGAGGAGCGGGGCCGGGCGGCGGACGCCGTCGTTCGCCTGCTGGGACAGCTGAAGGGTGGCGCGGCGGACCCGCACCTCCTGGCTGGGCTGGTGGTGGCGTGCCGCTTCTGCGGTCTGCTCGACGCCTCACTCGCCGCCGACCGCCGTGCCCGCCGCATCGATCCCGGCATCCAGACCAGCGTGCAGTACACCTACTGGGCGCTCGCGGACTATCCCCAGGCGGCCATCCACGATGTGGAAGAGATCCAGGCCATCCGCAACGGCGCGGTCTGGATGCTGGGCCGCCACGAGGAGGCGATCGCCGGCGTGCGCGAAGCGCTGGCCCACCTGCCGGGCAGCGTCGAGGACCGGATCGTCGAGGCGCAGCTGGCCGCGATGGAAAACCGGCAGGAGGACTGCCTGCGGCACGTGCGCTCCGTGCTCGACTCCGGATTCCACGACCCCGAGGGCCTGCTGATCCACGTGCGGGAGCTGGCGTACACCGGGCAAAAGCCGGAAGCGCTGACGCTGCTGGAACGGGTGATTCACGGCGGGTACCACTGCCCGGCAGCACTCACCCGGGATCCGTGGCTGGATTCCCTGCGGTCCAGTCCCGAGTTCGTGCGCCTGGTGCGCCAGGCCGAAGCCGGCCACGCTCACGCCGCCGAGGCCTACCTGCGCGCCGGGGGCGAGCGCCTGCTGGGGGTGGGTCCGAGCTGAGGGGCGGCCGGGAACCGATTCAGGTCGGCCAACGTATCCTTCTGAGAACGCTCGCACCCTGGCCGAGGATGACCATGCTGATTCGACGTGCCCCCACCATCAGATCGTCCGAGATCACGGACGAAGGGCTCTACTGGAGCCGCCGGGAGTTCATCCAGGCGGCGGGCGGGGGAGCCGCGGCGGCGCTGCTGCCTTTCAGCCCGCTCACCCACGCTCTCCCGTCTCCGTCCGACGAGGACAAGCTCACTCCCTGGGAGGACGTGACGGGCTACAACAACTTCTACGAGTTCGGCACCGACAAGGCCGATCCCGCCAGGAACGCCACGCGCCTGCGGACCCGGCCATGGAAGGTCGACGTCGCCGGGGAGGTGGCGCGGCCGGCCGAGTACGACCTCGACGACCTGCTCGCCGGTTTCACGCCCGAAGAGCGGGTGTATCGCCACCGGTGCGTGGAAGGGTGGTCCATGGTGGTGCCGTGGCTCGGGATCCCGCTGGTCGACGTGATCGACAAGCTGCAGCCGACGGGCAAGGCGAGGTTCGTCGAGTTCACCACTCTCCTCGACTCGGGCCAGATGCCCGGCCAGCGGCAGAGGATCCTCGACTGGCCGTACGTCGAGGGACTCAGGATGGACGAAGCGCGCCATCCACTGGCTCTGCTGGTGACCGGCGTCTACGGCAAGCCGCTGCCGAACCAGAACGGAGCGCCCGTCCGCCTCGTCGTCCCATGGAAGTACGGGTTCAAGGGCGGCAAGTCGATCGTGAAGATCAGGTTCACCGAGAAGCAGCCGCGGACGACCTGGGCTTTGGCCGCGCCGAGCGAGTACGGCTTCTACGCCAACGTGAACCCCGAGGTGGATCACCCGCGGTGGAGCCAGGCCAGGGAGCGGCGTATCGGTGAGTTCTTCAAGCGCAAGACCCTGATGTTCAACGGCTATGCCGACGAGGTCGGAGCGCTGTACACCGGGCTGGACCTGCGAAAGTATTTCTAGGGTGATGACGCGAGTCGAGCTCGTCACCCGGGTGGTCAAGCCGGCGCTCTACGCCGCGGCTCTCCTTCCACTCACCTACCTCGTCGCCAGGCTCGCGATGGGTCAGGTGGAAGGCGACCAGGTCAAGTTCATCCAGCACGTCACCGGCGATACCGTTCTGACGAGCCTGCTGCTCACGCTGAGCGTCACGCCGCTCCGCCGGCTGACGGGCTGGAACGAGTTGATCCGGTTGCGGCGACTCATCGGGCTGACCGCCTTCTGGTACGCCTGCCTCCACCTGCTCACCTACCTGGTATTCGACCAGGCGCTCTCCCCTTCGGACATCGCGGAAGACATCGCGAAACATCCCTGGGTGCTGGTCGGATTCGCCGGCTTCCTCATGCTGGTCCCGCTCGCGATCACCTCGACCAAGGGCTGGGTGCGGCGGCTCGGAGGCAAGCGATGGCAGCGTCTCCACCGGTTGGTGTACTTCGCCGCCGGCGCCGGAGTCCTTCATTATCTCTGGCTGGTCAAGAAGGACCTCACCGCTCCGATCTACTATGCAGCCTGTCTCGCGATTCTCCTGGCCGTGCGCCTCGTCAGGCGTCCGGCGCGGCGGGTGGCATCCCTCCCGCTTTCGCAAGAGGGGAGCGCTCGCTAACTTGGCCCCATGATCAGGCTCCTCCGGCAGTGTCGCCTCCTGGCACTCACGCTCCTCCTGGCCGCTCCCGGCCTCGGGGCGACTTGGCTGTCGGTGGCCCACCCCTGCCCGGTAGACCTCCCGTGGCTGGCTGACGGCCAGCCGGATCACGGCGCGCAAAGCTCGCACGGACATGGAGATGCGCCGTCCGGTTCAACCACTCCCTGTCATTGCGTGGGCGCCTGCCATATCGGCGCGGCCGTCTTCGTCGCGGCCGCCGCCAGTCCTCGGGCAATCCTCGCAGCCGAGGGCTGGAATACCTCACC